>JAQGJI010000036.1 GCA_028290685.1 Devosia sp.
GTGCGCGGCTTGCGTTTGGGCTTTTCTTCAACTGGCGCCTCGGTGTCTACCGCAGTGGCGTCCACCGGCCCCGCTTCGGCCGGCGCCGTCTCATCTGTTTCGACCACCTTCTTGCGACGGGGGCGCTTTGGCTTTTCAGCCGGCGCTTCCGCCTCGATGACTGCTTCCTCGCTCACCGCCGGCTCTGGTGCCGGCGCAACGGCGTCCTGCGCCAGCAGTTCGTCGGCAACAACATCGCTGGCCTCGGGGCTCAGTCCTTCCTCGCCAGCAGGAGAGGGCGCTGTCTCAACGACAGCTTCTTCGCCTTCGCGTCGGTTGCGGCGGCCCCCGCGGCGGCCACGGCGGCGGCGTTTGCGTCCGTCGGCGTCTGCCGCCGACTCGCTCTGGGGACGAACCGATGCCTCATCGGCTTCATCGGTCTCATCGCCCTCTACGGCAGCGTCTGCATCGACCGCTCCCTCCAGGGCCGCGGCTGCCCGCGGCTGCTGGGGGCGTTCCTCGCCGCGCTCGGCACCCCCGCGACGACGGCGACGCCGGCGGCGACGGCCATTCTCGCCTTCGCCCTGCTCAGCCGAGGCCGGAGCCACGGCCTCTTCGGCCTCTCCGTCCTCAATCTCATCAACGATTTCATCGACGATTTCATCATCGAGATCATCGTCGATTACGGCGCTATCCACGCGCACATGCCCTGTCAGGCGCTGATCGGCGTAGGAAACGACGCGTGCATCGCCTTTTTCGATCGCAAATTGATGCCCCGTCATCTTGCTGTCGGCAGTGATGGTGATCGACAGCTGATTGCGAATTTCAAGAGCCGTCAGCGTCTCGCGCTTGAAGTTCAGGATGTAAAGGGCAACATCCACCGGCACGCGCACATTGACCGACTGCCCCTGGCGGCGCAGCACATGGTCTTCGATATGGCGCATGATCATCAGCGCCAGCGACTCGGTGGAACGCACAAGGCCGGTGCCTTCGCAGATCGGGCACTTGTGGGTGGAACTTTCCACGACGCCGAATCGGATGCGCTGGCGGCTCATCTCCATCAGGCCAAAGTGGGAAATTCGGCCGACCTGAATGCGCGCGCGATCGTCCTTCAGACAATCCTTGAGCTTGCGCTCCACGGCGCGATTGCTGCGGTTCTCCATCATGTCGATAAAATCGATCACGATAAGTCCGGCCAGATCGCGCAGGCGCAATTGGCGAGCAACCTCGTCCGCGGCCTCCAGATTGGTCTGGAGAGCGGTGTCCTCGATATTGTGCTCCTTGGTGGAGCGGCCAGAGTTCACATCGATGGAGACCAGAGCCTCAGTCGGGTTGATGACGATATAGCCACCGGAGGGCAGGGTCACCGTGGGTGAGAACATGGAATCAAGCTGCTGCTCGATGCCGTACTTGGAGAACAGCGGCTGATCTTCCTTGTAGAGCAACACGTTTTTGGCGTGGCTCGGCATGATCATGCGCATGAAGTCCTTGGCTTCGCGGAAGGCCTCGTCGCCTGCCACGAACACCTCGTCGATATCCTTGTTGTACAGGTCGCGAATGGTCCGCTTGATCAGCGAGCCTTCCTCATAGACGAGGCATGGCGCCTGCGACTTGAGGGTGAGTTCGCGAACGCTTTCCCACAGGCGCATCAGATATTCGAAGTCGCGCTTCACCTCAGCCTTGGTGCGCGAGGCACCGGCCGTACGCAGGATCACGCCCATGCCCTGCGGCACTTCCAGATCGGACGTGATCTCCTTGAGCCGCTTGCGGTCCGCAGCGTTGGTGATCTTGCGTGAAATGCCGCCACCCCTGGCGGTGTTCGGCATCAATACCGAATAGCGGCCGGCCAGCGACAGATAGGTGGTGAGCGCCGCCCCCTTGTTGCCGCGCTCTTCCTTGACAACCTGCACCAACATGACCTGCCGGCGCTTGATTACTTCCTGAATCTTGTAATGCCGCCTGCTCGGGCTCTGGCGGCGACGCTCGGGAACTTCCTCGAGCGCGTCTGCTCCGCCGATTGATTCGATCGGCTCGGAATTGGCTGGTGCCTGCTCGATGTGGCTGGCTTCGTCGCTATCCGTACTGTCGGAATCGACTTCTGCATCGGCGAGCCCTTCGGACGCCGCAACAGCTTCTTCTTCGGCTTCCTCGGCGTGTTCTTCCTCGTGCTCTTCATCGCGCAGCAGGGCTTCGCGGTCAGCTACCGGAATCTGGTAATAGTCGGGATGAATTTCGCTGAAAGCGAGGAATCCGTGGCGGTTGCCGCCGTACTCAACGAACGCCGCCTGCAAGGAGGGCTCAACGCGTGTCACCTTGGCGAGGTATATATTACCCCGCAGCTGGCGGCGGGTCGCCGATTCAAAGTCGAACTCCTCAAGCCTGTTACCTGCGGTAACGACAATCCGTGTTTCTTCCGGGTGGATGGCATCCACCAGCATTCTCTTGGTCGCCATGGGGAACTCCGCGCACTCGCGCGCCGGCAAGAGGGTGCCGACAAGTCAGATCCCTTCTGGTGGCGCTATGCGAGGCGAATGGTTTAGAGGGGGTGGCACGCACAAGCTCTGTCCTGGGCGCGCGTTTGCATATGGTCTTGGCCGGACGGTGCAGCATGACAAAACGGCAATCGTTACCTTCGATCGCGTCGCGTTTTGTCCGCCTGCGGGCCATCTGACCTCTTCCTGTTGGGCTGTCTGCATCCGGGGATTGGCAGGCAACCGTCCGGTCCAAGGGGGACCGAAATTCGCTTCAAGGCGCTGGATTGCCGCTTCTGAAACCAGACTGCAGGGCTCTTCAAATCCCGCAGTCGGGCCACTTTCTGACACCACTGTCGCAAGCCTCGCAGCTCGGCGGACGGGTTCTGCAGAAAGCAAGCGCCTTACCCCTAGCGTGTAGGGATATTGCGCCCCAATGGCAACAGGAAAGTCGAAACGTGGGGGAAGCGAGCTTTAGGCGATCCTATTATTGGCTGGGTGGCAAATTCGTCGCATAAGAACCGTCAAGCCGCAGAATCGCCCCAACCGGGGAGCAGAAGCGCAGAATAGTTTGCCGGGGGCGTTCCAGATTTGCTGTTCTACTTTCGTAGGTTTGTTGCTGCGCTGCTGCTGGTCGCGGTCGCGGCACCCGCATATTCCCAGGATGCGGCGCAAGCTGCGGCCCAACTTGCCTTGCCCAACGTCATGGATGTGCGGGTCACGGCGACGCCCGATCGCGCCAGAATGGTCGTGGACCTTGCTGCCAGGACCGAGTTCTCGTTTGTTTCTCTGACCAATCCTGACCGGCTGGCCGTCGACGTCCGTGCCGCAACCCTGTCGGTTCCAGAGCCTGCGGGCAAGCCGGCGGGCGAGGGTGGCGTGGTATCGGACTATTTGGTGGAACAGGCCGCGCCGGATCGCGTCCGCACGACGCTGACGCTGACCGCGCCCGCCCAGGTGCAACAGGCCTACGTGCTGGACCCCTTCGAGGATCAACCCGCCCGTCTGGTGGTGGACATCATTCCCGCGACAGCCGAAGAGTTCGCCGCCAATGCTGCGCGCGACTTGGCCGCTTCGGGCTCGGCAGTGCCAGCCATTGCAGCCACTTCAACCCCCGCAGGCGGCTCGGAACTGCCCCTGGCGAGCAAACCCCTGGTTGTTCTCGACCCCGGTCATGGCGGGATCGACAGCGGCGCCGAGACGGCGAGCGGGGTCAAGGAAAAGGACGTCGTTCTCGCCTTTGCCCTGCGTCTGCAGGAACTCTTGGTTGCTTCCGGTCGCTTTGATGTGGCCCTCACGCGGGAGGACGATAGCTTCCTGCGGTTGGAGGAGCGCGTAGCGCTGGCCCGGACGAACAAGGCCGATATTTTTATATCCATCCACGCGGACAGTTTTCAACAGCCCCAAATTCGCGGCGCGAGTGTCTATACCCGTGACGAGAATGCGACCGACGTTCTGGATAAAGTGCTGGCCGATAACGAGAACAAGACGGACGTCATTGCCGGGTTTTCAATGCCTCAGATGGCTCCGGAAGTCGTCGATATCCTGCTCGACCTGATGCGGCGCGAAATGCGCTATCAATCGTACACCCTCGCCCGCTCGATTGTTCACCAGCTTGAGCCCAGCGTGGAGCTGCGCCGTTTTCCGGTACGCCAAGCCGACTTCTTCGTTCTTCAAGCCCCTGACGTTCCCTCTGTCCTCGTGGAGTTGGGCTTTCTCTCCAATGCCGATGACATGGCCAATCTCATGCAGGGCGAGTGGCGCGATCGAACGGCTGAAGCATTGGCCCGTGGAATTTCGACCTATTTCGACGGGATCGAAGCCACGCAATGATGTGGCAAATCGGCCACGGGCACGCGCAACTTGCACCGGCCGCTACCCCTGGCAGGCTTGTGATCCACATTTACCGGTCGCTCTGTTACCATCGCGAACATTCGAATGCATCGCTGTGGCTCCGGAACGACATACCAGGCACATCGACCATGCAAATGGTGATACGGAGAAACTGATCATATGCTGCGTTTGGTCGGCTGGCTGTTTGGCTTTGGCATGTTCCTCGCCCTTGGCGCGGTTGGGGCCGCCGCAATCTACCTGACGAGTGTATCGGCTAATCTGCCTGATTACACCGTGCTCAAGGATTATCAGCCGCCCGTCACAACCCGCGTGCATGCCGCCGACGGCACCTTGCTAGCCGAGTTTGCGCGCGAGCGGCGCCTGTTTCAGCCCGTTGAAACGGTGCCGCCCTTGCTGGTGCATGCCTTCCTGTCGGCAGAAGACAAGGATTTCTACCGCCATGGCGGCATTGCCATTGACGGCGTGTTTCGCGCATTGCGCGACAATCTGTTGGCCAGGATGGACGGCAATTCCGCCATTCAAGGTGGCGGCTCGTCGATTACCCAGCAGGTCGCCAAAAATTTCCTGCTGACCTCCGAGCAGACCTGGGATCGCAAGATCCAGGAAGCACTGCTTGCGATCCGCATCGAATCGACTTTTTCCAAGGACCGCATCCTTGAGCTTTACCTCAACGAGATTTTTCTGGGGCTGAACTCCTACGGGGTCGCTGCCGCTGCCCTCAACTATTTCGACAAGGCTCTCTACCAGCTCGACCTGGCTGAGGCCGCCTACATCGCCGCCCTGCCCAAGGGGCCCAACAATTACCACCCCTTCCGCCGCCCGCAGGCTGCGATCGAGCGTCGTAACTGGGTGATCGACCGCATGGTGGAAAACGGGTACGCAAGCTTTGAAGAGGGCGAAGTCGCAAAAGCGGAACCGCTGAATGTTTTGCCCCGCGAAGGGGGTAGCCAGCTTTACTCCGCGGAATATTTCACCGAGGAAGTCCGCCGCGAACTGGCAAAACTTTATGGCGAAGACCAGCTCTATGGAGGTGGCCTGTCCGTGCGCACCACTCTGGAGCCCAAGCTCCAGGAATATGCCCGCCGCGCGCTGATGGATGGGCTGATCGCTTATGATCAGAGTAAAGGTTTCCGCGAGCCGGTGGCCAGCATTGAGCTTGGCGACGATTGGGGCGCGGATGTTGCCAAGGTCATCCCGCTAAGCGACGTGCCCGAATGGCAGCTTGCCGTAGTGCTGGAGGTTTCCGGCAATCAGGCCCGGATAGGGCTGCGGCCAGACAGCACAATAGACGGCGGCGTCGCCGAGGATCGGGTCGAGGGTGTTCTGTCAGGTCCAGAGATCGCCTGGGTATCCCAGCCCTTGCAGGATATTCTCGAAATCGGTGACGTGGTCTACGTGTCTCCCGTCGCGGGGCAGACTGGGATCTATACGCTGCAGCAAATCCCCGAGATCGAAGGCGCCTTGGTCGCCATGGACCCACGCACGGGCCGCGTTCTGGCCATGGTGGGGGGCTTCTCCTACGCCATGAGCGAGTTCAATCGAGCCACCCAGGCCCTGCGCCAGCCCGGCTCTTCCTTCAAGCCTATAGTTTATGCCGCCGCGCTGGATAATGGCTACACGCCAGCCTCGGTGGTGCTGGATGCCCCTGTCGAGATTCGCAACGGCGATGGCACGATCTGGCGGCCCGAGAACTATGCCCAGGAATTTTATGGCCCTCAAACCTTGCGGCGGGGCATCGAGCGCAGCCGCAACGTCATGACCGTTCGTCTGGCCAAGGATATCGGCATGCCTCTGGTGGCGGAATACGCTCGTCTGTTCGGCGTTTACGACACCATGCAGCCGGTTCTGGCCATGGCCTTGGGCGCGGGTGAAACCACCGATCTGCGGATGACCGCCGCTTACGCCACCATAGCAAACGGCGGCCGCAAGATCGTGCCGACCTTGATCGACCGCGTTCAGGACCGCTATGGGGTTACCGTCTACAAACACGATCAGCGCCTGTGCCAAGGCTGCGAGGCAAGCTCCTGGCACGGGCAGGGCGAACCCACCATCATCGACAATCGCGAGCAGGTGCTCGACCCGATGACTGCCTACCAGATCACCTCCATGATGGAAGGCGTGGTGCAACGCGGCACCGGCACGGCGGCAAAAGTGCTGAACCGTCCAGTCGCTGGAAAAACCGGCACAACTAACGACTACAAGGATGCCTGGTTCGTGGGCTTTACACCCGAACTGGCCGTGGGTGTCTACGTCGGGTACGACCAGCCGCGCTCAATGGGCAGCGCGGTGACCGGCGGTTCGTTCGCCGTGCCGATCTTCACTGAATTCATGCAGAAAGCCTTGGAGGGCAAGCCCGCAACCCCGTTCAATGAACCTGCCGGCATGACCAGTGCCTTGATCAACCCCAACTCCGGCGTTCAGGCGTTCGAGGGGGAAGCAGCTATCGAAGAGGCCTTCAAGCCTGGCACCGGTCCGAACCTGATGACCTCGGTTATCGGTCTTGACGCCAACACGTTCAACGATATCCAGCGCCAGCAGCAGATGCAGCAGCAATATGGTTCCGGATACATGACGCAGCCCAGCGGCGGCGGACGTTTCATGGACCCAAGTCTTGACCGCGGCGGCTTTTTCTAGCGTGCCAGGCGGTTGCTGCACGATTGGGAGTGCACTCAGCCGTCCTGGCTAGGTGGATTTTTTCCACTTTGTAATGCGACCGAGTGCACACCATTGTATTAAATAGGTTCGCACCATCGATAGGGGTTACACCATGAAGCCAGCCCAACTTGCCCTTGCGGCCATTCTGAGCGCTCTTGTAGCGACACCAACGCCGGCCTGGGCGCTCTTTTGCGCCAATGAAGGCCCTGTCGCCCCCAAGACCTATGTTGAAGAAGATGGCCGCAGTGTTCTTCGCACTGACGACGAACTGCAGCAGCGCATCGACACCCAGCGGCTTCGCGAAATCGGGGTTCCCGCGCGTTCCGTGGAACGCTGGAATGGCTGCCTGCGCGCTTTTGTTGAAACGGCAAGCGGCGGCCAGATCATGGAATTCTATGATCCCGTTACACTGCGCCGGGTGCAGTAGGCAGCAGGACCGGTTGATCCTTTTGGTCGCGTCCGCTACAGGGGGCGCGAACTGAGGAACCTAACATGCGTGCGGAAATCGAAAAGACCGTCGCCGAAATCGAGCAGGTGTTGACCCTGCTGAGGAGGCATCTTTGACTGGGATACAGCAGAACTTCGCCTCGACGCGCTAACCGCGCAGACCGAATCGCCGGACTTCTGGAACGATCCTGAAAAAGCCCGCGT
>JAQGJI010000118.1 GCA_028290685.1 Devosia sp.
TTGCCTCACCCTGCTGATGATCTTTACCGTGCTGCCCATGGCCTGGATGATCCTGACCTCGGTCAAGTCCCAGTTCGCCGCCATGCAGTATCCCCCGCAATGGTGGCCGTCCGAGCCCACGCTCAACAACTATTTCAAGCTGCTCGACCCCACCAATCGCGTGGGGCAGGATTTCCTGCGCTACTTCTGGAACAGCTTTTATGTTTCCCTGGTGACCACCATTTTAGGCGTCGTGGTCGCTGTGCCGGCCGCCTACGCCTTCTCGCGCTTTCGCTTCCCGGCCCGCAATTTCCTGTTCTTCGCGGTTCTGGTGCGCAACATGTTTCCGGCCGTGGTGTTCCTGATGCCCTTGTTCCTGCTGATGCGCTGGATGGGCCTGGTCAATACCCACGGTTCGCTGATCCTGACCTATCTCACCTTCGGCCTGCCGCTCTCGATCTGGCTGCTGAAGGGGTTTTACGACAACATCCCCATCCAGCTCGAGCAGGCGGCCCGGATCGATGGCGCCACGCGCTTCCAGGCCTTCATTCTGATCGTCATGCCGCTTTCCACCCCCGGCATCATCGCCACCTCGATCTTTTCCTTTATCGGGGCCCGGAACGAATACGTCTACGCCTACACCTTCCTGTCGCGCGACGATCAGATGACTTTGCCCGTCGGCATCCAGCGCTTCTTTACCGAATTTGCCACGGACTGGCCCGGCCTGATGGCGGCAACCTTCATGATGAGCGTGCCCGTGGTCGTGCTCTTCCTGGTCCTGCAGAAATACTTCGTGCGTGCCCTCACCGAAGGCGCCGTCAAACACTAAAGGAATTTATGATGGCCGAAATCGTGCTCCAGCGCGTCATGAAGACTTACGGCTCGCTCTACGCCGTCAACGATGTCTCGTTCACTGTCAATGACGGCGAATTCGTTGCGCTTGTCGGCCCCTCGGGCTGCGGCAAGACGACGACGCTCAACCTGATTGCGGGGCTGCTGCCCATGACGGGTGGCGATATCGCCATCGGCGATCGCGTGGTCAACGATCTGGACCCCAAGGATCGGGACATCGCCATGGTGTTCCAGAATTATGCGCTTTATCCCAACAAGAGCGTGTTCAACAATCTCGCCTTTCCCCTGCAGATGCGCAAACTCCCCAAGGACCAGATCGACACCAAGGTCCGGGACGCCGCCAAGCTGCTCGACATCACCCACCTGCTCGAGCGCAAGCCGCGCGAACTTTCGGGCGGCCAGCAGCAGCGCGTCGCCCTGGGCCGCGCCCTGGTGCGCGATCCCGCCGTGTTCCTGATGGACGAGCCGCTTTCCAACCTCGATGCCAAGCTGCGCGTCCAGATGCGAAGCGAGATCAAGCGCTTCCACCACAATCTCAATGCCACCATCGTCTACGTCACGCACGACCAGCTCGAAGCCGTCACCATGGCCGACAAGATGGCGGTGATGAACGGGGGCCTGCTGCTGCAATACGACACCCCCGCCAATGTCTTTGCCCATCCGGTGAACACCTTTGTCGCCAGCTTTGTCGGCAGCCCGGCGATGAGCCTTATTCCCCTTGAAGGCACCACCAGCGCCACCGGCGCGGCCCTGCGCAGCCCCGAAGGGTGGGAGTTGCCCCTCTCGCCGATGAATGCCCGCAAGGTGGCGGGTTCCACCAGCAACCAGATCATCCTGGGCGCCCGCCACTCCACCCTCAAGCTGCACAAGGCGCCGGTGCCCGGCTCCGTTCCGGGCAAGGTCTATACCGTCGAGCCGACCGGCGATGTCACCTTCGCGCAGGTGTTCATCAACGGCGCGGTGGTCAATATCAGCGTCGAGCCGACCATCATCATCCATCCCGACGAGCAGGTCTTCATCGAGTTCGACCAGGACCGCATGCACCTGTTCGACGCGGCCACGACCATGGCGCTCCAGGCCGCCTGACATGAAAATCACCGCCATCATTCCCTATCCCGTCTGGGTCGGCACGCGGAACCAGCTCATCGTCAAGGTCGAGACCGACCAGGGCCTGCATGGCTGGGGCGAAAGCGGGCTGTCGGGCCGCGAAAAGGCCGTCGTGGGGGCCATCGAGCACTACCGCGAATGGCTGATCGGGCGCGATCCGATGCGCATCGGCGCGCTCTGGCAGGAGATGTATCGCAGCCAGTATTTCGAAGGCGGCCGGGTGCTCACCGCGGCCATTTCAGCGATCGACATTGCCCTGCATGACATCAAGGGAAAGGCGCTGGGCGTGCCGGTTTATGATTTGCTGGGCGGCAAGCAGCGCGACCACATCCCCACGTTTGCCTCCACGCGCGGCCCTTGCGGCCCGCAGATGCTCGAGCAGGCGCGGGAGCTGATGGAGCTGGGCTGGGACGCCATGCGCCTGTCGCCCCACCATCACGGCAATGGCGACATCTACGAGCCGCGCCAATCGATCAGCGAAACCGCCAAGTGGTGCATCAAGGCGCGCGAGGAGCTGGGCGATGCAGTCGTGCTCGGCGTTGATTACCATCACCGCCTGTCTGTCGCCGAAAGCGCCAGCTTCGCCCAGAAAATGCCGTCCGGCACGCTTGATTTCCTGGAAGAGCCCATCCGCGACGAAACCCCGGAAGCCTACGAAGCCCTGCGCAGGCTGACCGCCATCCCCTTTGCGATTGGCGAGGAATTTGCCAGCAAGTGGCAGTTCCTGCCCTATATCGAGCGCGACATCCACCAGTTCAACCGCATCGATGTGTGCAATGTGGGGGGGCTGACCGAGGCCATGAAAGTTGCCGGCTGGAGCGAGGCCCACTACGTCGACATGATGCCGCACAACCCGCTGGGGCCGATCTGCACCGCGGCTACCCTGCATTTTTGCGCAGCGGTCGCCAATTTCTCCTGGCTCGAAACGCGCGCCTCTCCCGGCGAAAAATTCCACGGCTTCGATGATGCCGAGATTTTTACCACCCAGCCCGCGCTGGACGGCGCCGTTTACCGCGTCAGCGACGCACCGGGCCTGGGCGTCGAGGTCAATGAAGACCTCGTCAGGAAACAATCATTCAAATTCTGGGAAGCTCCGCATTTGCGGCGCACAGACGGTTCAGTCACCAACTGGTAGAGACAAGATCATGACGCATACGCCTGCCATTACGCGCCCCTCGAAAGACCTCGTCCAGGCTGTGCTCGCCGTTGGCGCGGCGTCCGCCTCCTCGACGCTTGCCCATATGGGCCTGCGCAACTGCCACATCCAGGGGCCGGTCTCGTGGTCGCCCGGCAAGGCCATCGCCGGCCCGGCGCTGACCCTGCAGTTCATGCCCAAGCGCGAAGACCTCTACAACGAAACCGAATATGCCGATCCCGAAAAGCAGCTTCACCGGCACGTGCTCTACCACGTGCAGGAAGGCGACATTGTCGTGGTCGATGCGCGCGGCGACATGACCGCGGGCGTGTTCGGGGACATGATGAGCACCTATTTCAAGGGGCGCGGCGGCGCTGGCATGGTGATCGATGGGTGCCTGCGCGACCAGCCGAACCTGAAAAAACTCGACATTCCGACCTGGATCCGGGGTTGGACGCCTAATTTCCACACCCAGACCAATCTGATGCCCTTTGCCGTCAACACTCCCATCGCCTGTGGCGGCGTCACCGTCATGCCCGGCGACATCATCGTCGCCGACGATGA
>JAQGJI010000206.1 GCA_028290685.1 Devosia sp.
CCAGCATCAGTCCTGCCTGTCTGCCACGCCCCAGCGCCATCAACACTCCAGCATAGTCCAAGATACCCGAATCACCAGCCGCACCATAGCAAAGGCGCCCCAAAGCATACGTTAACGATGCTTAACCATGCCATGGGCGCTGTCTAATCGCCGCGATGATAGGGATGGCCGGACAGGATCGTGGTCACGCGGTAGAGTTGTTCGGCAAGCATGATGCGCACGAGCTGGTGCGGCCAGGTCAGGGGGGAAAAGCTCAAGATGAGATCGGCGTCCCTGACGAAGCCCGGGTCCAGCCCGTCGGCGCCGCCGATAACAAAGCTTGCGGCGGGGCGGCCATCGTCGCGCCATTTGCCGACCTGGTGGGCAAAGGCTTCCGAGCCGATGGATTTGCCGCGCTCGTCCAGCGCGACGATGATGCCATCGGGCAAGGCAGCGCGCAAAGCCCTGGCTTCATCCGACTTGCGGCTGGCAGAGGAAGAAGCGCGCGACTCGGTAAGCTCGATAACATCGAACCCGGTCAGAGCCAGCGGCTTGCCGCCGCCAGCTGCACGATCAAGATAACGCGCGACCATTTCACGCTCCGGCCCGGCCTTCATTCGGCCGACGGCCCCGATCGTTACGCGCATCCGCAAAGATCAATGCGCGTCAGCGGCGAAATCGGCCTGCCACATCTTTTCGATGTTGTAGAACTCGCGCACTTCGGGGCGGAAGATGTGGACGATGACGTCCCCGGCATCAACCAGCACCCAATCGCAATGGGGCAGTCCCTCGATCCGCGGCTTGCCGTAGCCGGCATCGCGCAGCGCGGTCACCATCTGGTCGGCAACGGCGCCGACATGGCGCTGGGACCGCCCGGAGGCCACGACCATATGGTCGGCCAGGGAGGATTTGCCGGTGATGTCGACCGCAACGATCTCTTCGGCCTTGGCATCGTCAAGACAGCTCAGGATCACATCGATCATGGGGCGTTCCGGATTGCCTTTGACGGCATCGGGAGCGGAAATGGTGTTCTCGGGCAGCGCAGCCATCAGCAATGGCCTTGTGCCCATGACAAAGCATGGGTCATGCGTAGGGTCAGCATCCTTGGTTGTTGATCGGAATGTGCAGGCGTTGGATTAACGGCAAGCAATCAGTTCCCGTTCCGGTGACTTTGATCACACCTGCCTAATATGCGCTGTTCATGACGGTTTCACAAGATTGCCTTGTCACTTTGCGTCGAGCCGCTGCCGGTGCGCCCGGATTGCGGAGGACGACAGGCTCGATTGCTGGCCGTGCAGATAGACCCAGGCAGGGGGCGAGAGAGTGGCAAGACGCCGGGCATCCCCTTCGTCCAGACGCCAGCGGGACAGGGCATTTGCCGCAAGGGCGGCTGGCGCCTTGCGCGATGAACCAGGCCGGACATAGACCGCGATGGGCAGCATCTGCGCGATCTCGCGCCAGCGTTCCCAATGGTGGAAATTGACCAGATTGTCGGCCCCCATGATCCAGACGAACCGCCGATCGGGCATAGCTTGCGTTAAAAAGCGGATGGTCTGCCAGGAATAGGTGAAGCCATGGGCAGCTTCAAAGCCGGTGACGCGAACTCTGGGGTGGACCAGCGCGGTGCGCGCGGCCCGCACGCGCTCTGCCAGCGGGGCAAGGTCGCGATGGTCCTTGAGCGGATTGCCTGGCGTGACCAGCACCCACAAGGCGTCCAGTTCCAGGCGCCGCAGGGTTTCCTCGACCACCAGCCGATGCCCATCATGGACGGGGTTGAAGCTGCCGCCAAACAGGCCAATGCGCATGCCGGCCCCCGACAGGGGCAGCTCGGTTGTGCCAGGGATTACAATGGGATGGCGCAGGGTCAAAAAGGGTCAGGGTCTCGTCTGGCCGGTGCCGCGGATGCGGTATTTGAAGCTGGTGAGCTGTTCGACGCCGACCGGGCCGCGGGCGTGCATCTTGCCGGTGGCAATGCCGATTTCGCCGCCGAAACCGAACTCCCCGCCATCCGCGAACTGGGTGGAGGCGTTGTGGAGCAGGATGGCGCTGTCGATTTCGCGAAAGAATTTCTCAACGGAAACAGGATCTTCCGAGATGATGGCCTCGGTGTGGTGGCTCGAATATTGCTCGATGTGCCGGATCGCGGCCTCCAGATCGTCCACGATCCTGACCGAGATGATCGCGTCCTCGTATTCGGTACGCCAGTCCTCTTCTGTGGCCGGTTTGGTTAACCGATTGTTAGCATTGACGGTCGCATCTCCGCGCACTTCGCAGCCTTTTGCCAGCAAAGCGTCGATGATGGGGTTGAGGTGGGTTGCAACGACGTCCTTGTGCACCAGCAGCGTCTCGGCGGCGCCGCAAATACCGGTGCGCCGCATCTTGGCGTTGAGGGTGACGGAGACGGCCTTGTCCAGATCGGCGGAGGCATCGATAAAGACATGGACCAGCCCTTCGAGGTGGGCAAAGACCGGCACGCGGGCTTCGTCCTGAACGCGGGCAACCAGCGTCTTGCCGCCGCGCGGAACGATGACGTCGATATTGCCGTCGAGCCCGCGCAGCATTTCCCCCACGGCGGCGCGATCGGTGGTGGGGACCAGCTGCACGCATTCGACGGGCAGGCCGGCCAGGTGCAGGCCATCAAGGAGGCATTCCACCAAAGCGTGGCTGGAGTGGAAGCTGTCGCTGCCGCCACGCAGGATCACGGCGTTGCCCGACTTGATGCAAAGGGCGCCCGCATCGGCCGTGAC
>JAQGJI010000009.1 GCA_028290685.1 Devosia sp.
CGGGAGGCTAGGCGGGGGTTCCCTGCGCCGGTAGCTTTTCCGTCGCCCTTCGCAACCACTCCCGTGTATCTCCCGTCAGCAGCGGTCCGATCTCGTTCCACACCCGCTGATGGTAAGCGTCGAGCCAGTTGCGCTCGGCTTCGCTCAGCAGGTCCACCGCAATCAATCGCTTGTCGATGGGCGCCAGCGTCAGCGTTTCAAATTCCAGAAACCCTGGAAAAGCAGTGCTTTCAACAACGCTGATCAAGTTCTCGATGCGGATGCCATATTCCCCGGCCTTGTAGAAACCCGGTTCGTTGGAAACCACATTGCCCACCTCGAACGGCGTGGTGTAGCGGGCAGAAATTCCCACCGGGCCCTCATGCACGCCCAGATAGGCGCCCACGCCGTGCCCGGTGCCATGGCTATAGGTGAGGCCAGCCTGCCACAGGAATTGGCGCGCCAGAATGTCGATCTGCGCCCCGCTCGTGCCCTTGGGAAAACGCGCCCGCGAAACGGCCATCATGCCCTTGAGGACGCGGGTGAAGCGATCGCGCTGTTCGGCGCTGGCGGGACCCGATGCCAGCGTGCGGGTGATATCGGTCGTGCCCGAGAGGTATTGCGCGCCGCTATCGACCAGCATCAGTTCGCCGGGGTTGAGCCTGCGGTCGGTCTTGGTGGTGACGCGATAATGCACGATGGCACCGTTCGGGCCGGCACCAGCGATGGTGTCGAAACTGGCATCGACGCAGCTCTGTTCCTCACGGCGGAAAGCCTCGAGCGCCGTCACGATACCGATCTCGGTCAGCTCGCCCCCCGGCGCCGCGCTGTCGAACCAGTGAAGGAACCTGGCGAGTGCCACCCCGTCAAACTTGTGGGCCTCGCGCATGCCGGCAAGTTCCGCTTCGTTCTTGCGCGATTTGGGCAGCAACACCGGATCGCGCTTCTCGATCAGCTTGGCGCCACTGTCCTTCAGGATGGTGGCAATGGCCGCCGGCGCGCTTGCCGGGTCGATCAACACGCCGCTTTCATCGCTTCCAAGCCTGCCCAGGTCGCCCGGCAGGTCCTTGCTGCTGGCGATGGTTGCGAGCCCTGCCAGGCCCTGGCGGACCTCCTCGTTTATCTTGCCCGGGTCCAGGTACAGCACCGGCGTTCCCTGGGCGGGAACAATGGCAAAGCCCAGCACGAACGGCGTATTGGGCACATCGCGCCCGCGCATGTTGAACAGCCAGCAGATCGATTCGGGCAGGGTCAGCACACTTGCCGTCGCTCCCTCCGCCACCAGCGCGGCTTGTATTTCGGCTATCTTTTCAGCTGCGGTCCGCCCGGCCCGGTTGTGCCCCAGGAATTCGATGGTGCTGACCGGGGCGGCGGGCCGGTCGGTCCAGATCGTGTCCACCAGGTTGGCGCTGGGCACCAGTTGCGCATGGCCCGCCAGCAGGTGCCCCAGCTCGCGCACCTCGCCGGGCGTATGCAGCCAGGGATCATAGGCGATCGTGCCCCCGGCCGGGATCATGTCCTTGGCTCGAGCGTTCATGCCCCCCCGGTCCGTTTCCAGCACGGTGATCAGCGCAGTGTCGGTCTGCGCCGGTGCCTGCAGCGTATAGCGGCTATCCACGAACAGCGCGGCTTGGTCGGTGCCGATCAGCGCCAGTCCGGCGGAGCCGGTAAAGCCCGTCACATAAGCCAACCGCGCTTCGCTGGCGGGCACCGACTCGCCACGGTGCGCGTCGGCCCGGGGGATCAGGAACCCGTCCACTTTCGCCGCAGTCATCGCCGCGCGCAACGCAGCCAGTCGAGGCGCGACATTGGCCGGATCGGCCTTTTCAACAAAGCTCTGGAACTTGGTCGGCGGGAAGCTCTGCGTCATGGTCAAAGCGTTATCCTCGTTGCGGCAGGGGACGGTATGGTGGGATCAGGAAAGGCAAGGGGGTCCGGCACTCAGAGCTTAGGATGAGAAAGGCTCGATGCGAAGCGCACAGATGGCGATTAACGAAGCGCTAAGCGGTCTTGCGGGTGATGCAAGGCTGGCCTGTTCGTTTGGGTCTAACCAAGCGGGGGCAAGGTCCCTATCTAGGGCGGGACGGGGGCAATGAAACCGTCGCTTAAGTGCATGGAGACTGCAATGACTGAAGCCAAGAATGATTTCCGCAAGGCGCTGGGATCGGTTATCGATGCTCGCGGCCGCGAGTCCAGCCGCCCGGTCAGCTATCGCATGCAGCATCAACTGATCGGCGCCTTCACCAAGCGCCCATAAGGCCGCTGCAAAGCACCGCTGATGAGCTGTTTGATCCCCGGAGCGTGCTTCGGGGATTTTGCTTTCCCGGTTCAGTGCCCAAACGTGCCGATCAGTGATGCTCAATGCTAACATTGTGCTACCCGATTGGGCCCATCTGCGGTGCCGGATCGGTCGGCATGCTACTTCATCTGGAGCATCAGCGTCGTCCATTCCTTGCGCTGCAGCTTTTGGGTCAGCGTCATGCCCTGGCGCATATAAGCGTTGATGACGCCCTGCGCCTGGTGCTCCAGAATGCCCGACAGGATGATGGCCGCACCCTTTTGCGCCGCCTGTCCAACGGCGGGCGCCAGCGCCATCAGCGGCCCCGCCAGAATGTTGGCGACGATCAAGTCGTAAGGCCCGTTTTGCATTATGACGGGGTGGGTTAGCCCCGTAGCCTCAAGCGCTATGATGAGCTTGCCGACGCCATTATGTTCAGCGTTCTCCCGCGTCGTCGTTACTGAAATGGGGTCGATGTCGCTGGCAATCACCGCCGTCCGCGTGCGCTTGGCCAGCGCGATCGCCAGCACGCCGGTGCCGGTTCCAACATCGATCATCCGCCGGGGCCTGCGGCGTTTGAGGAGGATGTTGATGGCTTCCAGACAGCCCGTCGTCGTTTCATGGTGTCCAGTGCCAAAGGCTTGTGCCGCATCAATTTTCATGGGCGTCAGCCCGGCAGGAACCGGGGCGGTCTCATGGCTGCCATAGACGTAGAAACCCCCCGCGATCACCGGCGCCAGCCCTTCAAGCGAGCGGGCAACCCAGTTGATTTCCGGATCAAGCGGCGCGACGGAAAATTGCACTGCGATCCCAAGGGTTTGCTGGGCGAGCTCGGAGAACGAAGCCAGCGGCGCCGGGCTGTCGCACCCTGCCTCGAACACCCAAAGCCCGGTTGCTTCATCCTCATGCGCCGACGCGGTCAACGCCAGATCGTCCTGTTCCATCACGGCATCCACCAAGGCGTAAGCCTGGTCCTTGCTCAGGGGTTCGGAGGAAATCTGGTCGACAGCCATGGCGCAATTCCTTGAGGTTCAGCGCCTAGTTGCGCGATCCGCGCGGCAACGTCAATCTCACTTATCCCCGGTGAGTCACGGGCGTTTGACTGGAGAACGACATGTATGGACTGATTGGCAAAATGCTGGCTGCACCAGGCAAGCGCGAAGAGTTGCTCGCGATCTTGCTCGACAACACGCAGAGCATGCCGGGGTGCCTGAGCTATATTGTAGCGCGCGATCCAGCCAGCCAGGAGGGTATCTGGGTCACGGAAGTGTGGGACAGTCAGCAGAACCACCAGGCATCGCTGCACTTGCCCCATGTTCAGGCCATGATCGGCAAGGCCCGCCCGATCATTGCGGGGTTCGGCGAGCGGTTCGAAACCGAACCGCTCGGCGGGGTTGGACTCTAGAGCCGAACGGCTGTTCCCGTGATCGACACCATCAGCATGGAGCCATTCTGGCCGACCACTTCATAGTCGAGGTCAACACCGACCACCGCGTCGGCGCCCATGCGCTCGGCTTCGTAGGACAGCTCTTCATAGGCCTGGCGGCGGGCATCGCGCAGCGCCCCTTCATAGGCACCGGCGCGGCCGCCAACGATGTCACGGATGCCCGCGAACAGGTCCTTGAAGATATTGGCGCCAACGATCACCTCGCCGGTGACGAGCCCGAGATATTCCCGGATCGCACGGCCTTCAAGCGTCGGCGTGGTCGATATGATCATGTTTTTCTCCTCCAAGTCATTGTTATTCATGCCGCATAAGCGACAATCGTTTGGTGGTCCGGGTGCCGCAAAGTCGCGCTGCCGCACTCACCCGCGCGTGATGAAGCTTTCCAGCACCTTCTTGCGCCCGGCCTTTTCAAAATCGATAGTGAGCTTGTTGCCCTCGATCTCGGCGATATCGCCATAGCCGAACTTGATGTGGAATACCCGCTCGCCCTTGCCGAACGCGGACTTGTCGCTGCCCAGGTCCACTGAGCGCGCCACAAGGTCACCATCGATGGTCAGCGGCCCGCCGCCCTTGCGGCTGGCCTGCTGGGCACGGGCGCGCTGCCATCCCGGGGTCTGGTACACGCTTTCGAACGGATCGGCCTTGTTGAAGCGCGATGTAGCACCGCCTCCATAGCCATAACCCCCATAAG
>JAQGJI010000010.1 GCA_028290685.1 Devosia sp.
ATCAACATCGATGATGACGGCACGATCAAGATCTCGTCCTCGGACGGCTCGCAGATCGAAGCGGCCATCAAGTGGATCCGCTCGATCACCGACGAAGCCGAAGTGGGCGCCATCTACCAGGGCACCGTGGTCAAGACCGCCGATTTCGGCGCGTTCGTGAACTTCTTCGGCGCCAAGGATGGTCTGGTCCATATCAGCCAGTTGGCCGAAGCTCGCGTTGCCAAGACCACCGACGTGGTCAAGGAAGGCGACAAGGTGTGGGTCAAGCTGCTGGGCTTCGATGAGCGCGGCAAGGTTCGCCTGTCCATGAAGGTGGTCGATCAGGCCACCGGCAAGGAAGTCACCAAGGAGCCAGCCGAAGCCCCTGCTGCCGAATAATCAAAGGCTCACGACACGTATGAGGCCCGGAGCAATCCGGGCCTTTTTTGTTCCGGGGCCAATTCGGATTGCGGCCGAGCCAAGGCTGCCTTGTGCCAGGCTGAAGGCGTAGCCATCGCCAGACTCGTTGTTTCCCAAGGGGTTAATTGCGCCGGAGACGGCTGTTGCTCAAATGCCACAGCAAAAAATCATCACATTGTGGCGAGGAACCGGCAGTGATGCTGACCGTTCGGGCAGTGAGGCTTTCTTGCACTAGCATCCTGTCGCGACGCGGCTTAGGGCTGAAGGCATAATCTGTTTTGCATCACCGCTTTCCCAAAGGGAACTGCTTTGCTTTCTCGTCGTCTTTTCATGATTGGCTTGCCTGCCGTTGCTCTGGCGGCGTGTTCCTCCACCCGTACACCGGTAGTGCAGGAGCCACAGATCGATCCCTACTACCAGGCCATGTATGGCGCGCTCTATGATGAGCCCTTTCCCGTTGCCGCCATGGACCTGCGCCGCGTCGACCCACAATACTGGCGCCAGGAAGTGCCGTATGTGACAAGCGAGCGTCCCGGAACCATCGTCGTTGATACGCCCAACCGCTTCCTTTACCTGGTGATGGAAGGCGGCCGCGCCCTGCGGTATGGCGTCGGCGTGGGTAAGACCGAAGCCTTGGTCTTCCGCGGTACGGCAACCATTGGACGCAAGGCCGCATGGCCGCGCTGGACGCCGACCAGCTCAATGATCAAGCGCGAACCCGACCGCTATGCCCAATATGCCGCGGGCCTTGAAGGCGGTCCGGAAAATCCGCTCGGCCCCCGCGCGCTCTATCTCTTCAAGGACGGCAGGGATACCCTGTTCCGCCTGCATGGCACGACGGAGCCCTATACCATCGGCACCAATGTGTCCTCGGGCTGCATTCGCCTGATGAATCAGGACATCATCGACCTTTATGCTCGCGTTCCAGTTGGCACCAAGGTCGTGGTGATCAACTAGCAATTGGCGAAGGTATGTTGGGGTTGATGTCGGGGCGCGCCGAAGAGGCTGCCATCACATCAACATCAACATACCGTTCCGGGTCGCTGCCGCGGCAGCAGAGAGCCTTGCTTCGGATTCCGTAGTCACCGAAGAAAAGTTGGCTGCTGTCGCGACACCGGCCCGGAAACTGCAATTGAAAGTGCAACTGGCAGCTGCAACTGGGAAGCTGCAAGTGATCGATCTGGCCTGCACGCCAATGCGCGTGCGTTTCTCAAGGCTTTCGGCCTAAGGGAACGGCTTGGCTTTGACCCGTGCCCCTCTTTGCCGAATATAGAGCCATCGCGCTCGATCTTCAGCAACAGCTGGCCGGAAAGCCTTAGGGTTCTGCGATCGGATGAACCTGATGCTGGCCGGCATGGGCGAGCCCGCGAACATCGGACCACGCCGGGAGAAGAGCCGAATGCCCACGCCCAAGCCCCATCTGTCCATCACCTACTGCACCCAATGCAACTGGCTGCTTCGTTCTGCCTGGATGGCCTCCGAAGTGCTCTCCACCTTCAGCCTCGAAATAGGCGGCGTGACCTTGGTTCCGGGGACTGGCGGCATCTTTGAAATTCATCTCGATGGCAATCTGGTGTGGGAGCGCAAGCGCGACGGCGGCTTCCCCGATGTCAAGCAGCTCAAGCAACTGGTGCGCGACCATATCGATCCGGAGCGCGACCTGGGTCATATCGACCGCCATTCGCCCCCTGATCCAAGCTGATCCCCAAGCAGCAGGGTACTTTCCAAAGCTTCAGGCTTCGTTCTAATCTGGCACCATCCCAGTGTCCGGAGCCTTTTGCGATGCCCTTGATCGACAAGCTTTTTGCAGCCGCTGCCGTTTTGACTGCCCTCGGCTTGCCGGCCGCCCATGCCCAGGCCCTGCCCGATCTTGCAGGGCGTGAAATCGTTGCGGTCACTGAAAACGCCTATGTGCCGCTGAACTTCACCGACCCGGCGACGGGGGAAGGCGTCGGGCTGGAATACGATCTGTTCAACGAGATTGCCAAGCGTCTCAATGCCCAGGTCAAATGGGAGTTGTCCAGTTGGGACGTCATGATCCAGTCGGTGCGCGATGGCCAGTTCGACATCGGCATGGACGGCATCACCATCAATGACGAGCGCAAGGAACTGGTTGATTTTTCGGACAGCTATCTCACCTCCCAGCAATTGATGCTGGTGCGTGCCGATGAAACCCGCTTTGCCGATGCAGCAGGGTTTGCCGCCGACGGCGATCTGCTGGTTGGGGCCCAGGCAGGCACCACCAATTTCTACGTAGCGGTCTATAGCGTGCTGGATGGCGATGAATCCAATCCACGCATCAAGCTGTTCGACACTTTCGGCACCTCGGTGCAGGCCCTGCAATCGGGCGACGTCGATACCGTGCTGATGGACCAAACCTCGGCCAATGGTTATATCGGCGCTAATCCGGGTGCGTTCAAAGTGGTGGGAGAGGCCCTGGGCACCGAGGATTTCGGCTTCATCTTCACGCCCGGCTCCGATTTGGTCGCGCCCGTCAACGCCGCCCTCCGCCAGATCAAGGCCGACGGCACCATGGACGCCCTGGAACAAAAGTGGTTCTACGACTACAACGCGGCGCAGTGAGTTCTGGAACGATAGCCACTATGGTCCAGTCGAGACCTTCCCCTATTGGAGGGAGGTCTAAAATCGGGGCGGATTGCCCCGATCTCAACGCTGGCGAACCCGCTCCCAGCTTCCCCTCGGGAAGGAAGGGTGGCTCCCTGCCCCGGCTGTGTCCATGACCTATACTCCCCGCCAGCCCTCGATCTTTTCGCGCATTCCTTACTGGCTGCTGGCGATTGGCTTGCTGTTTGTGCTGGGTAGCTGGGCCATTGCTGGCAGCACGACCTACAGCCAGATCCTGCGCGCGCTTCAGGGCGGCATCGGCACCACGCTCTGGGTGACAGCCACGGCCTTTTCGGCGGCAACCCTGCTGGGCCTGGCAATTGCCCTTGCCCGCACCTCTGGCAATCGCGTCCTGCGTGAAATCGCGACCTGTTACGTTGAACTCATTCGCGGCATTCCGGTGCTTGTCTTTCTGTTTTACGTTGCCTTTGTCGGGGCCCCCGGCATGGTTGGGGCGCTCAATTGGCTGCTGCAGCCCTTTGATGCCGCCATCACCATCCGCCAGTTCGATTTTGCCTGGCGGGCGATCGTTGCCCTGACCGTCTGCTATTCGGCCTTTATCGCCGAAATCTTCCGGGCCGGCATCGAGGCGGTGGATCGGGGCCAGCTGGAGGCCGCACGCTCGCTGGGCCTGTCTCGCTGGAAGTGCTTTCGGCTCGTGACCTTTCCCCAGGCGCTGCGCACCATCCTGCCCCCGCTCGCCAATGATTTCGTGTCCATGATCAAGGATTCAGCGCTGGTTTCGGCCCTGGGGGTGCAGGACATCACCCAACTGGGCAAGGTTTATTCCTCCGGCACCTTCCTGTTTTTTGAAACCTACAACGTCGTGGCATTTTTATATCTGAGCATGACCATCTCGCTGTCCCTGCTGATTAAGCTGCTGGAGCGTGCCTTGCAGCAAAATAGCCGCCAGCCCTTGTGAGGGGCCCTGGCTCGGGCCATGTGTGGTGCGCCAACCAGGAGACCCCCTTATGCAGCCCATCATCGCTCTTGCCTTAGCCGCGCCGCTTGCATTGTTACTGGCCGGCTGCGGCGATAGCCGAGAGGTGGGGAATGTAGGCGTGGACTGGACCGGCAACGATATCGCAATCGAGGCGCTCGCGGACCCTGAAGTTGGGGGAGTGGTGTGTCACCTCGCCTATTTCAACCGTTCGTTCATTGATCGGGTCAGCCAGGGAAACTGGTTCGAGGACCCATCTTATTCGGCGCTCGACTGCTCGGTAACGGGTCCGATCACGATCGGCGACATCAACACCCGGCCGGGCGGGGAGGAAATCTTCCAGCAGGGACGCTCGATCATCTGGAAATCACTGCGCGTCACCCGCGTCTACGATCAATCCAGCAATTCGCTGCTTTACCTGGGCCACGCCCGGCAGATCCAGCAAGGATCCGGCAAGATGAGCCTGTCGGTCATCCCCCTTGCTGCCGAAAGCGTCACCTGGACCAATGGTGCGCCCACGCCCTGAGCAGGCCCGGCTCCAACTGGGCTTTGGGGATTATTTCTACATACCGGGCAAGACCGAAATCGCGTGCCGCAAGGCTGGGCCGCCATATAAAAAGATTCCAGCAATGGCGGCTGGAAACAGTGTTGCGCAACACGCTATCCTCGGTCTGATAAATCAGCGGGTACAAAAGCCCCCAAAGGACACAAAAGCCATGGCAATTCTGATTGGCGACACCGCCCCCGATTTCACGCTCGATTCCACCGAAGGCCCCATTCATTTTTACGACTACATCGATGGCGCCTGGGCTGTCCTGTTCAGCCATCCCAAGAACTTCACACCCGTTTGCACCACTGAACTTGGCTATACCGCCAAGCTCAAGCCCGAGTTCGACAAGCGCGGCGTCAAGGTTCTGGGGCTGTCCGTCGACAGGCTCGAAGATCACGGCGGCTGGGCCAGGGACATCGAGGAAACCCAGGGACAGGCGCTGAATTTCCCCCTTCTGGCCGACACCAAGGGCGAAGTGGCGCGCCTGTACGACATGATCCATCCCAACGCAGACAACACGCTGACGGTGCGTTCGGTGTTCGTTATCGGACCCGATAAGAAGGTTAAGCTCAAGATCGAATATCCTGCCTCCACGGGCCGCAATTTCGATGAGGTGATCCGTGTCATCGACAGCCTGCAACTCACGGCAAAATATTCGGTCGCCACGCCGGTGAACTGGAAAGACGGCGAGGACGTGATCATTGCAAGTTCCGTCTCGGCGGAAGCTGCCAAGGAAAAGTTCCCCAATGGCTGGAAGGAACCCAAACCTTATCTCCGGATTGTTCCTCAGCCCCGCGCGTAAAATCGCGCAATTCGTTTTCTCCCTGACAAACTGGCGGTGGTTTATCCCACCGCCTTTTTCTCTTGCCGCTACCCCGCTGCAAAGCTGGAATTGACGTCCTGTGGCCGCACCAGGCTCACCATGCGCCAGGCTGCAGCAAAAGCCAGCGCCGCTATCACTGCACCGAGCAGGTAAACCGGCACAATGGCGAACTTGATCTCCGCGGCCGAGCCCGCATTGGCCAGACCCGCTGCATTGGCTGCAACTCCAGCAAGCGCCGCGCCAAGGGCATTGCCTGCCGATTGGGTGGTCGGCAGCAGCGCCGAGGTGCGATCGCGTTCATCGTCGCTGGCCGCCTCCATCATGGAGAGGTTCAGATAGCCGTTGCAGGTGCCAAAGCCGGCCCCGATCACCAGTTGCCCGCCAACCACCACCGCCACCATGTCCAGTTGCAAGCCTGTCAGCACCAGCACCAGGCCGCTTGCGATCATTGCCGGCCCCAGCTTGATCAGGATCTTACGGGTTTCCTTGCTGCGCACATTGGCCACGGTGATCGCCGAGGCGCTCCAGGCCACCGCCAGCACCGCAGCGATGGCCCCGGCCATGGTTGGGCCCATTCCCCACATTTGCTGGACCACCAACACAAGATAAACCGCCGACCCTGCGCCCGCGACGTTGATCAAGAGCGTCATCCAGAGCCCCGTGCCCACCACCGACATGGGCCGAAAGGCATCCCTGGGCATCAGCCGGTCCCGGCTGCGGCCGTCGAGCCACACCGCGCCCGCCAGCAGCAGCGCCGCTCCCGCCAGCAGCATACTGGCCTGCCAGGCCCCCACAATGCCCGCCAGAGCCACGAGCAGGATTCCCGACCCGATCGCCGAAAGGCGCAGCCCTGGAAAACCTATCGGCCGCCGGCTATCATCCCTCTTGGCCGGCACCACGAACAGCACCATCACGGCAAAGATCAGCACCAGCGGCACGCTGATCAGGAATGCCGCCCGCCAGGACACCAGTTCGGTCAGCGCTCCTGCCACGGCTGGCCCGCCAAACGCTGCAACGGCCCAGATCATGGCCTGCATGCCAAACACCTTGGGCACCAGCCGCGATGGAAAGAGTTCGGGGATGAGCGCAAAGCAGATGGCCGCGACCACGCCCTCGCCCAGCCCCTGCAGGGCACGCCCGACCAGCACCTGCGGCATGGATGAGGCGCTGGCCGCAATCAGCGTGCCGCCCAGGAACACACCGGCCGAAACCAGCAGTGCCGCGCGCGCGCCAAGCCGCTGCTTGAGCAGGGCCGCGCCCGATCCGCCCACGATGGCAAACACCAAAAACAGCGTCAACGCCCAGGAAATCAGCGCTACCCCGCCCATTTCCTCCACCGCCGTCGGCAGCGATATCGAGGACAGGAAGGCATTGAACGCCAGCAAGGTCACCCCGATGCACAGGATCAGCGTAGCGCTGGTATAGCGCGGCTCGAAAATTTCAGCCCAGCTGCCATGGCTTCTGGCTTCAGACATGTCGCGGTCCTGAAAAGCGTCTTGGCAGCTGTTATAGGCCCATAATAAAAAAAGTGGATACTTGCTTTATGCAGCCTGTCCGGTTCAACCACGCGAAACGCCCCCACCCGGGCAGGATTTATGCGCCAATGCCTTGACCGCTCTGGCTCTGCCCCCCTACACCGCCAGCGACTATCCAGGGGAACAGCTTATGTCGTCACGTATCGCCTCACGTTTTGCGGCGCTGAAGGCTCAGGGCCGCCCGGCGCTTGTCACTTTTGTTATGGGTGGTGACCCCGACCTTGCCACAAGCCAGGCCATTTTCGAAGCCTTGCCCCGGGCTGGTGCCGACATCATCGAGCTGGGCATGCCGTTTTCCGACCCGATGGCCGACGGCCTCGCCATCCAGCTGGGCGGCCAGCGCGCCCTGGCTGCGGGCCAGACCCTGCGCGGTGTGCTGGCCATGGTGGAGGATTTCCGCCGCAAGGACGAAACCACCCCAGTGGTGCTGATGGGTTATTACAATCCCATCTACGTCTTTGGGGTCGAACCATTCCTTGCGGCAGCGGTCGAGGCCGGGGTCGATGGCCTCATCATCGTCGATCTGCCGCCCGAGGAAGACGCCGAACTCTGCATTCCAGCGCTCGAAGCGGGGCTCAACTTCATCCGCCTCACCACGCCAACCACGGACGACAAGCGCCTGCCCGCCGTGCTCAAGAACACGTCCGGCTTCGTGTACTACGTCTCCATGACCGGGGTTACCGGCGCGGCCATCAAGTCGCGCGGCGCCGTCGGGGAAGCCGTGGACCGGATAAAGGCACATACCGATCTGCCCGTGGCCGTCGGTTTCGGCATCAAGACCGCCCAGGACGCCGAGGAAATCGGCCGCCACGCCGACGGCATCGTCGTGGGCACAGTGCTGGTCGAAGCCGTGGGCAAATCGCTGGTGGACGGCAAGGCCACTGACCAGACGGTTGCCGCGGTGCGAGATATTGTGGCGGAACTTGCAGCCGGGGTGAACCGGGCTCGTCTCTAACCTCGTCTTCCAAAGCCCTGCTCGGGGAAGGGCTGTTGCACGTAATGCTCGAAACGCCCTCGACACTTCCTCTTGCAGGGGAGCACTTGGGACTGTTTTGTTTTGATGATGTAACAACCACAACATCATTTCCGACGGCAGAAACGAATGAACTCTCTTGGTCCATTCCTGCCTTTGCCCAGGCATCTTCAGCCTGATAACATTTGCCACAATCACCGCTTAGCTGATCAAAGCTCACCCCCGCGAGGCTTGCCATGAACTGGATCGACAATTTCGTCCGCCCCAAAATCCGCTCCATCCTGGGGCAAAAACGCGATATTGGGGAAAATCTCTGGGTCAAGGACCCGGACTCGGGCGAAATGGTGTTCTACCGGGACCTTGAAGCCAATCAGTGGGTGGTGCCCAACTCGGGCTACCACATGAAGATCAAGCCGGCAGACCGGCTCAAGACCTTTCTTGATGACGGCGAATACAGCGTCGTCGCCGTGCCCACGGTCAGCGCTGACCCGCTTAAATTCCGTGACCTCAAGCGCTACAGCGACCGCCTGAGGGAAAACCGCGCCAAGACCGGGCAGGATGACGCGGTGACAGTCGCCACCGGCAAGCTCTATGGCCGCGACATCACTGTTGCAGTGCAGGATTTTGACTTCATGGCCGGCTCGCTGGGCATGCAGGCGGGCCAGGCCATTGTTACCGGGCTTGAAACCGCTGCCAACCGCAAGACGCCGTTTGTGCTGTTCGTGGCCTCGGGCGGTGCCCGCATGCAGGAGGGCGTGCTCTCCTTGATGCAGATGCCGCGCACCACCATTGCCGTGTTGCGCCTGCGCGAGGCCGGTCTGCCCTTTTTCGTGGTGCTGACCAACCCCACAACAGGGGGCGTCACCGCCTCCTATGCGATGCTGGGCGACGTGCATCTGGCCGAGCCGGGTGCCTTGATCGGCTTTGCCGGCGCCCGCGTCATCGAGCAAACCATCCGCGAAAAACTGCCCAAGGGCTTTCAGCGTTCCGAGTTTCTTTATGAACACGGCATGGTTGACATGGTGGTCCATCGCCACAATCTGCGCTCCACCATCGGCTCGCTCGCCTCCATCCTGACCAGGGGCGAGGCATTGGATGAACTGGCCGGCGCCCAACCCAGTATCGCGCGGGCCACCATGCGCGACGCGGCCGTGGCGGCCGAGGGCGATGATGGCGATCTGGCTGCCCCCAGCGCCGCCCACGCCGAGTGATCTTTACCGGCATTTAAGGACGATGCCCTAGCGTGCTGAACGAGCGGCCGATGGTGACCAGATAGCCACCCTGCCGCCGTTCGCCGAGGGGTCATCCGTGTTCAAATTCTCCATGCCGATTGCGCGCAAGCTGCCTCTGGCCTTGCTGGGCTCTGCCCTTCTGGTCAGCCTGGGCGTCGGGCTTGCCAGCTACAAGATCGGCTCCGACGCCTTGCGCACCGCTGCCGAAACCAATCTGGCGACCCTCGCCAGCGAGCGCGCCGGCCAGGTGTCGAGCTATCTCGCATCGGTGGAAAACGACCTCGTCGCCACCTCTCGTTCGGAGGCCACGATCCAGGCCCTGCGCGATTTTGCCGGGGCCTGGCTGCAGTTCAAGGTCGACCCCACCGCCGAAGTACGCAGGCTTTACGTCGACGAAAATCCCAACCAGGCCGATCTGGCGGCGCTTGAAACACTGGGCACCACCGGCCCCTATGACGTGCCCCACACCCGCGCCCATGCCGCCTTCCGCAACCAGATCGTCGTGCGCGGTTATCGGGACCTGTACCTGTTCGATCTCAAGGGCGCCCTGGTCTATTCGGTGGGCAAGCAGGCCGATTTTGGCACCAGCTTTGCCCCGGGCGGCCCCTATGCCGCGACGGCACTGGGCCAGGCCTTTGCCCAGGCTATTGCCATTGAAAATCCTGACGATCTGGTTTTTGCCGATTTTGCGCCCTACGAAGTGGCCAATGGCCTGCCCGCAAGTTTTTTTGCCAAGCCCGTGTTCAATGCCCAGGGCCGCAAGATCGGCGTGCTGGCGCTGCAACTCCCCTCGGAGCGCCTCGATGCCGTGGTGGGCAATCGCACCGGCCTGGGCCAGACTGGCGAAGTCATCATTGTTGGCTCCGATACGCTGCTGCGTTCGGACTCCTCGTTTACTCCCGATAACGATGCCCTGCAGACTCCCTTCGCCACGCCCGTTCTCGAGCGGGCACTGACCGGCATCTCCAGCAATGGCGAAACGGCCGATTACCGCGCAACCGACATGCTGGTTGCTGGCGCGCCCATCACCACGCGGGGCATGCCATGGGCTGCACTCGCTGTCATGGCGACCGATGAGGTTTTGGCGCCCGTCGCCAATATGCGCAACATGATGCTGGCCATAGGGGCGGGCCTGCTTGCCTTAGTGGCGGCCATGGGCCTGCTGTTCTCGCGCACCATCACCCGCCCCATGACGCGCCTGACCACCACCATGCAGGCCCTGGCCCAGGGTGATCTAGCCACTGAAGTGCACGGCGCCGAACGAACCGACGAGCTTGGCGCCATGGCCCGCGCGGTTGAGGTGTTCCGCGCCAACGGGCTCAAGGTGGCCCAGATGACCGAGGCCGAAGCGGCTCAGGTCCTGGTGACCCAGGCCGAGCGTGCCGCCATGATGGTGACATTGCAGCGCGCCTTCGGCGACGTGGTCGATGCCGCAATTGCTGGCGATTTCACCAAGCGCGTCGACAGGCAATTTCCTGATGCCGAACTCAACGCGCTGGCCCGCTCGATCAATACCCTGGTGCAAACCGTGGACCGGGGCCTGGGGGAAACCGGCGAGGTGCTTGCGGCCCTTGCAGACACCAACCTGACCCGCCGCGTCCGCGGAGATTATGAGGGGGCTTTTGCCCGCCTCAAGGCCGACACCAATGCCGTGGCCGAAAAGCTGGGCGAGATCGTGGGGCAGTTGCGCTTCACCTCGGACGCGCTGAAAACGGCCACCGGCGAAATCCTTTCCGGCGCCAACAATCTGTCCGAGCGCACCACGCGCCAGGCCGCCACCATCGAGCAGACCTCGGCTGCTGTCGAGCAGTTGGCCGCAACAGTTCTCGAAAGCGCCAGTCGCGCTGAAGTGGCCAGCATTCAGGCCAAGGCGGTCAGCCGCACCGCCGAGGAAGGCGGTGAGGTCATGGCCGCCGCCACCCAGGCCATGGATCGCATCACCGCATCCTCCGGCAAGATTTCCAACATCATCGGCCTGATCGACGATATTGCCTTCCAGACCAATTTGCTGGCGCTCAACGCTTCGGTTGAAGCCGCTCGCGCCGGTGATGCCGGCAAGGGCTTTGCCGTGGTGGCCGTGGAAGTGCGCCGCCTGGCCCAATCGGCGGCCAGCGCCTCCTCCGATGTCAAGGCGCTGATCGAGCAATCGGCCAACGAGGTCAAGGCCGGCACCAAGCTGGTCGGGGATGCCTCTATCAAGCTTTCATCCGTGCTCGCCGCCATCCAGGACAACACGATTGCCCTGCAAACCATTTCCCAGGACAGCCGCAAGCAGGCCGGCGCCCTCAAGGAAGTCACCATTGCGGTTCAGCAGATGGACGAAATGACCCAGCACAATGCCGCGCTTGTCGAGCAAACCAACGCCGCCATCGAGCAAACCGAAGCTCAGGCCGTTGAACTCGACCGGATCGTGGAGATTTTCACCATTGACCCCGCCCCCGTCCGGGCCACCGCGCACTCCGTGCCGGTCAACAGCGGTGCCCGCAGCATCCACGACAAACTCAAAGCCGCCGCCGGCACCTATCTGCGCCGCACCAACACCGCCATCGCCATTGAAAAAGATTGGGCGGAGTTCTGAAGTCGGTCCAACCCATGAGGCGACTGCCCCACGCGGTGTTATCCCGGACTTGATCCCGATGACACCCCGTTTGGGCCCGTGCAGGCAACAGCCCGCAGATCCGGGCGCCACTGCCCTTGAAGTCCAGCGACCGGCCTTTCTGTATCCCTCCACAGATCCCTCACCATGGTTGCGCCCGCCTGCCATCAGCACTACTTCAGCACCATCTTCCTCCGGACCATGCCATGTCCCGCACCGATGCCATCCTCAAGCGCCTTTCGGTGCTGCACCCCAAGCTGATCGATTTGAGTCTGGATCGCCTCAATCGGCTGCTCCAGGAGCTTGGCAACCCACACGAGCGCCTGCCGCCGGTGATCCATGTGGCGGGCACCAACGGCAAGGGGTCCACCATTGCCTATCTGCGCGCCATGCTCGAAGCCGCCGGCAAGTCCGTTCATGTCTATACCTCGCCCCATTTGGTCCGCTTCAACGAGCGCATCCGCCTTGCCGGCAAGCTGGTCTCGACCCGCCGCCTCAATGCGGTGCTCGAACACGTGGAACGGATCAATGCGGGCCAACCCATCACCTATTTCGAGGTCACTACGGCTGCCGCCTTCGTGTTGTTCAGCCAGATCGAAGCCGATTACCTGCTGCTCGAGGTGGGCATGGGCGGCACCTATGACACGACCAATGTCGTGCAACACCCGCTGGGCGTCATCATCACACCGGTCGACCTCGACCACATGCAGTTCCTGGGCGACACCATCGGCAAGATCGCGGTGGAAAAGGCCAATATCATGAAGCGTGGCTCTCCCGCCGTGATTGCCCGCCAGGCCGATGAGGGCCTTGCCTCCATCACCAGGGTGGCACACCGGCTCGGAGTCACCCCCTTCATAGGGGGGCAGGATTTCGACGCCTTTGCGCAAGATGGCCGCCTGGTCTACCAGGACGAAAGGGGCCTGCTCGATCTGCCGCCTCCCCGGCTGGTCGGCAACCATCAGTTCGAAAATGCCGGTGTCGCCATCGCGGCCATCCGCCATTTCGGCCTGCCCGTCGATCAGGCCGCCATGGCCAGCGGCCTTGCCAATGTGGTCTGGCCCGCCCGCCTGTCCCCGGTTCAGGGAAAGCTGCGGGATCTGCTGGGTCCGGGCGCCGAACTCTGGCTCGATGGCGGCCACAATGCCCATGGCACCCGCGCCCTGGCCCGCGCCCTCACCGACATGGATCGGGCCCGTCCCGCTCCCTTGGTGCTGATCATGGGCATGATGCACACCCGATCCCCCCAGGCGGTGCTCGCTCCCTTCGCCAGCCTCGTCGAGCGGATCATCACCCTGACCATACCCGGGGAACCCAACAGCCACGACGCTCAATTCATAGCGACCCAAGCGCGCGAGGCTGGCTTTGCTGCTACCCCGGCCCAATCAGTGCGGGGCGCGCTTCACCTCGCCGCGGCGACCCCCAACGCCCGGGTAGTCATTTCCGGCTCGCTCTATCTGGCCGGCAGCGTGCTTGCCCAAAACGGCACCCCGCCAGACTAAAGCTGGCACGATCAGCAGAAGCTGCACAAACAAAAACACCGCCCGGATCGCCCGGGCGGTGCATCAATTCAATCTGCCAGCGCTTCAGGCTGCGTGGCTTTCGAGCCATTTGGTGAGGCCCGCCTTGGGTGTACCGGCGCCGATCTTCATGTCGGCCGCTTCCCCGCCCTTGAACAGGATCATGGTCGGGATGGAGCGCACGCCATATTTGCTGGCGGTGCCTGGATTGTCATCGACGTTGAGCTTGACGATCTTGATCTTGCCGGCCAGCTCGCTGGACAGCTCATCGAGCACGGGGGCGATTGCGCGGCATGGCCCGCACCACTCAGCCCAGAAATCCACGAGGACGGGCTCTTTGGAGTTAAGGACTTCCTCGCCGAAATTGGCGTCGGAAACATGAGTAGTCATAGCGTTGTTGCCTTTTGTTTTAGCGGCGGTTTGTCTGCGCCTAAAGCTGGGAAGAGTCCAGCCCGGGGGCAAGCGCGCTCACCGCATGGTGAAGCCCTTTGTGCCGGCCGCCAGAACATCAGCCGGCAAATTCATCAATGTTTCCAATCGCGTCCACAAAATCGCAGCGTGCACATCTCGTCCGGGGAACAGCTGACCTGCAACCAGTGCATATAATCCGAGTTGGGTCCTATAGTTCCCGGGCACATCTTCGGGCCGGCGCGGTACCGACCCGTCCGACTTGTAGTCGATCACCGTTACCCCCCGCTCGTCAACCACCAGCCGGTCGATCCGCCCTGCTAACCGGACCGGCGTGCCATCGCGCAGCGCATCCACCAGGAACGGAACCTCCGCTCGGCTGCCCGCGCCAAACAATGGCGCCAGCTCGGGCCGGTTCAGGATCGAAATGGCCTTTTCCCCCAGTGCTCCATGCCGTTGCGGCGCCTCGGGCAGCAGCGCGGCCAGGGCCTTGGGCACGATGGCCGGCCAGATCGCCCGGTCGATCCGGGCCAGATGCTGCAACAGGGCATGCAGCACAATGCCTTCCCGGCGCGCCGCGTCGGCATCCCGAACCTGCTCGGCCATGCTGTCCAGCGCCTCGATCTGCGTCAGATGACCTCGCGCCGTCGAAGGCGTCACGATCGGAGCCACCAGGGGCTCTGGCACAGGGGTAAATTCCAGCGGCGCACCACTTGGCGCGACACGCCCGGAACCGGGCTTTGCCGGCAGCGGCGCCACCCGCTCACGCGGATAGATGAGCGCCGTTTCCCGGCTCTGCGCATCCACCTGGCTCTCGCTGAACGGCCGCAGCGCCGTCTCGATGGCCTGGTACCAGCTTCCTGCCAATTGCCCGGCCGCATCGCTCCCCGGCGTCAATGCCCCGGTTACATAAAGCTCGTCTTCCGCCCGTGTCATGCCGACATACAGCCGACGCCAATATTCGGCGCTGATATTGCCATCGGCATCCTGCTTGTGCGCCAGCGTCCCCTGGACATGGCCCTTCGCCGCCGCCGCATGGATCAGCAAAGGCCCGGGCGCCTTGTCCAGCAGGTACACCGGCTTGCCGATCTGCTGGGGGATGGGCTTCTTGCAGGCATCGGCCAAAATGACGATCGGCGCTTCCAGCCCCTTGGCGCCGTGCACCGTCATCACCCGCACCCCGCCACCGGTTTCGGCCAGTTCCCGTTTCACCCAAACCGAACGCCCGCGCAGATCGGCCACAAAGCCCTGCAGCGAGGGCTGGTTGCCCTGTTCGTGCTCCAGGGCCAGTGCCAGCAATTCGGCAAACACGTCGTCCACCTCCTGGCCCATGCGGGCATGAAACCGCTTCAGTCCGCCTTCGGCATAGAGCACCTGCGCCAGGAATTCGAACGGCCGCTCGAAATCCAGGGCCCCGCGCCAGCGATGCAGCTGGTCCGCCGCCAGTCGGCAGTTGGGCTCGCTACAGCGCTCCAGCGCCTGCCACAATGTTTCCCCGTCGCCCCGCTGGCACAGCGCAAACAGATCGTCTTCGCTGACATCGAACAGGGGCGAGCGCAACAGCGCCGCCAGCTGCAGATTGTCGGCTGGGTTGAGCAGCACATCGCATAGCGCCACCAGGTCCATCACGGCGATATGGCCGGTCACGTTCAGCCGGTCCGGTCCGGGCGTCGCGATCTTGAGCTGGCGCAGGGCGCGGATGATCTCGGCAAACAAGGGGCCGCGCGTCTGCACCAAAATCAGCACATCGTCGGCTGTGATCGCTCGACCCCGTCCGGTCAGCGGCCGGCGCGCCTGGATCCAGCCATTGATTTCGCGCGCAATACGCATCGCCACCTGCCGGGGTGCGGTTTGCTCGGCCTCGACCGGCGAGAACGGCCATTGGCTGCCCGCTGTGGCTTCCACCACCTGTTGCACCGGCGGCCACAGTGTCACGCTGCCCCCCTTCATGGTGCGGGCTGTGTCGTGATGCACCTTGTCCTGTTCCAGCAGTGCCGCCTGGATATGGGGGGCATCGCTGACGAGGTCCACGGCCTTGAGGATTTCGGGCAGCGTGCGGAAACTGGTGCGCAGCGGCACCGGCTTGAACGGCGCTTCGGCCTCGGCCGCCAGCCGCTCATATTCGCGTCCGGTTTCTCCGAACAGTTTGGGCTCTGCCCCCTGAAACGAATAGATCGATTGCTTCTGGTCTCCCACGGCAAACAGCGACCGGGGCCGCTGCACCGCCCCCGCGCCGCTGAAGAACTCGGCGGTGATGGCCTTCACCACCCGCCATTGTTCGCCATTGGTATCCTGCGATTCATCCACCAGGATATGGTCGATGCCGGCGTCGAGCTTGTAGCGCACCCAGTCGACCGATTGGGTCTCGAACAGATCGGCCAGCCGCGCCACCAGATCATCGAAATCGAGCAGGGAGCGCGCCCGCTTGCGCCCCTCGTAATGGCGGGCGATGGCCGCCACGATATCAAGCAGTGCTTCGCTGCGCTCAACCAGGCTGGCGGCACGCAGCGTTTCGGCAATGCCAGCCAGCCGCTCCGCCTCGGCAACCAGCGCGTCGGCCAAGCCAGGGTCGGCCGTGATGATCGCCTTGACGGGGAACTTGGCCGGCACCGTGTCATCCGCCGTCAGAAAGGCCCGCAACCATGCCTCGGGTTGCGGCAGGTCCGGGTCAAGCGCTGCAAGTTTATCCTGCAGGCTCCGGTTCCCCCCGCCCGGCGGGCAGATGGCAAACAGCCGCGCCAGCTCCGAGCGTCCGATCAGCCGCTCTGACACAATGGCGTGGGACAGCTCCTTTTTGGTTCGGGTCGTGCCCAGCAACCGGCGCAGATTGTCCTTGCTCTTGGCCGGGTCGGCCAGCACCGCCTTGAGCTTGCGCCCATCCACCAGCGCCGCATCGATTGCCGTCTCGATCTGGCTATTGCTCAGCGTCTCGAACAATGTCTCCACCGCGCCCTCGACATGGAGCCCTTCGGCCAGCACGGTTTCGCGTGCTGCCAGCACCATGGCGTTGCGCTCTTCGTCCTCGATCACGCTGAAATCGAACGGCACTCGCGCCTCAAGCGGAAACCGGTGCAGCACCGATTCGCAAAAGGCGTGAATGGTGACGATCTTCAAGCCCCCTGGCGTTTCCAGGGCCCGCGCAAACAGCGTTCTGGCCCGCTCCCGCATGTCATCGGTCAAGCCATCGCCTTCAAGGGCCGTCAATTCCTTGTCCAGCGCCGCCGCATCCATCACCGCCCATGCTGCAAGAGCCGCGGCCACCCGCCGCCGCATCTCGGCCGCGGCAGCCTTGGTGTAGGTGAGGCACAAGACCGCCTCCGGCTTTACCCCGGCCAGCAGCATGCGCAGCACTCTTCGGGTCAGCACATAGGTCTTGCCTGAACCGGCATTGGCCGAAACCCAGATCGACCAGCCGGGATGGGCTGCCTGCGCCTGGTGGCGCCTGGTGTCGAACGGGATCGTGAGCGCGCCGCGTTCCCCGCTCATGGCTCACCCTCCTCGCCGTCATTGGCCGTCCATTCGGCCACGCGCGCCAGATGCTCGTAGGCCCCGGCAAAGCGCTGGCCCTTGAGCGGCAATAGCCGCGCGGGCATGGGGACGCTGCCGAACAGGAAGTGTTCCACATGGCGCTGCACGCGCCGCGACAGCTCGTCGGCCGCCTCCATCACACTGTAGCCCTCAGCAGGCGTGAAATCCTTGGGATTGAAGGCCTCGGGCCCCAGCCCGATCTTGATGTAGGTCAGCCGCGATGTCTCGGCCGCGCCGACGCCCTTGAGGGCACCAACCCTGGCCATCTGCGCCTCGAGCAGCAATTGCGGCACTTCAAACGCCTGCATGGCGCCCCGCGAAGGCACCGCACCGGTCTTGAAATCGATGATCTCCAGCGTGCCGTCCACCAGCTCGTCCACCCGGTCGGCGCGACCGCTCAGGGTGAACTCCTCCGCCAGACCAAGCGTCCAGCGCCCGTCGATCTCCGCATGCCGCTTCTTGACCAGCTTGTCGCGCTGGCGTTCGTAATCGAGAAACTGTTCCGCCGCGGTGGTAAAGCGCCGCAACCAGATATCGCGCCGCTCGGCAATTCCCTCGAGCCCGGCAAATTGCTGCACCGCTATGGCCTTGAGTGTTTCAAGCGCGTCGGACGCCATCACATCATGCCCGGCCAGCACGAATGCCGCAAAGATATCGTGGACGATGTTGCCCCGCTCACGCGCATCGGGCTCTTCACCCAAGGGGTCCAGCGGGCGCAGCTTCAACACATGCCTTGCGTAAATATCGTAAGGGGAACGCATCAGCGTTTCGATCTCGGTGACCGACAGCCGCCGCGGCCGCAGGCCAGGTGCCGGAGCCGGCAGGGGCCGCTCGGCGGATCTGGTTTGAGCCACGGCATCGATCTGTCTTGCCTGCTCCAGCCAGCAATGGCCCTGCGCCTGCCAGTCCGCTGCCGCTTCCGGGCCGGCAAAAGCCTCCAGCCGTTGCATCAGCCTCGAGGGCGTAGCGGGGCCCGAGCCCACCCGTTCGGAAAAACTGACGATGACCTCGGCATTGCCCAGCCCCTGGGCAAAATCATGCGCGGCCTGTCCCTGCCGCCGCTCGGGCGGCTCCAGGCCTGCGGCCAGCCGCATGCCGCGGCTGAGCCAGGCCCCCGGATCGGCAGCCTCGGGCCATTTATCCTCGTTGAGCGCCGAAAGGATCAACAGGTCAGGATGTTGCAGCCGCGCTTCCAGTTGCCCCCAGATGGCGATGTCGCTGCGGCGCTCCTCGCGCGTGCGCACCTGAAACCCTGCCATCAGCGCCCGCAGCACGCCTTCAAGCTGGCGCGGCGCATACCGGTGCCCTTGCCCATGCTGCGCCTTCATCTGCCCGGCCCAATCGTCCAGCTCCTGCCGACCGGGAATTTGCGCGCCATCGGCCACGGCGGTGAAGGCCGCGCACAACGCTTCGGCAAAATCGTTGGAGCATATCTGGGCGGTGCCAAGCACGCGCAGGAGCGGCGACACCGCCTCCTCGATCTGGTCCAGCAGCGCCGCAATGGCCTGCCCTTCATGCGCCTTGAGCCTGCGCTCGGGACGGGTGGTCGTGCCATCCAGATTTGCCGCCAGCAGACGGCGCAGGCCATCGAGCCCCGGGGTGGGCCGCTGCCCGCGCAGCAGGCCCAGCTCAATCGCGTCGGCCAGCCGCGAAACCTCGATCCGCTCCATCCCGAACAATGCCGAACGGTTGCGCAGGACGCTCATCACATCGACCGGCGTGCAGCCATTGACCGCCAGCGCCAGGATCTGCCGCAGCAACCGCCCGGCCGCCGATTGAAACAGCGGCGCGCCCGCGGCATCATCGACACTGATCGCAAAGCGCTTCAATTCAGCCGCTATGCGCCGCGCCAGATTGCGGTCCGGGGTGACGATGCCCACCGTCTTGCCCCGGGCCAGGCCCGCCCGCGCCGCCAGCGCCACGGCGCGCGCCTCCTCGTCCTCGTTGCGCGCCCTGATCACGGCCAGGCCCTCGCTGGCGGTTTCAAGCTCCGCCGCCGACAGCCGGTTTTCCGCCCAGTGCGCGGTATCCTTTGTCAGAGCCAGCGCACGGTTGACCAGCACGGTACGGGGCGCTTTCCCCCCTACGAGCTCGATCACCGATTGCGCTCCAGCCCCCAACTGCCGCAGCAACTGCGCCAGCTGGTACTGCGGGTGCCCATGCGGATTGTTGCCATGGTCGAGCAAGGCCGCATGGTCGGCCGCGCTCATCGTGCAATCGAAGCCCGGCAGCACCACGGCCCCGCGCGGCAATTCGCTGATCGCCTTGAGCAGCCTTGCCGTTGCCGGGATCGACCCGGTCGAGCCGGCAGCGATCACCGGCCGGTCGCCATAGATCAGCCTGGCCGCCAGCGCCTGCCGGTCCAGCCTCTGCCGGCGCAGGCCTGCCGCATCGGCCTTGCCGTGCGCCTCAAGCCATTGCGGCCAGAACTGCAACGCAATGTCGAGAAAGCGCAGGGTCTGCTGCCAGTAGGCACTCAGATTGGCTTCCACATCGGAAACAATGGCGCGGATATCCCCCGCGCTGCGCTCCTCGGTGACAAGATCGTCGATCAATTCGCCCAGTGATTCGGCCATGGACAGGATTTCTCCTGCCGTGGGGGGCGTCGAAAAGGCCTGCTGCCCCTCCGGCGTATTGGCCCACCTGTCGACCAGTTGCGAGAGCACCAGCCGGCGCTCCAGCGCCGTCGCAGCCGGCAGGGGAATGGGCGCATCGAACGGGGGCAGGAATGGCTCCTCGTCCTCTACCTCTCCGCCAAAGGTGCGGATGTCGGGCAGCAGCCCCTGCCCTGCCCGGGAAAATTCGTTTGCCAGCGCCAGTTTCGCCCGCCGTGTCGGCACAATGATGGTGACGTCCGCCAGCCAGAACGGCTGCGTCCGATCCCACTCACCAAGCAGTGTCCCATCGATGACGTTGTGCGCCAATGTACGCAGGAACATCGAATGGGGCGCGATCGAATACAGCGTCATGTAGTGAGCCGCTTCTCTGCCTCGGCAAGCGCCTCGGGATCACCCACGTGAAACCAAGGCGCATCCAGTGCCACTCCGTAGATCGTCTCCCGCTCGATGCACTGCTCAAACAATTGGTTAAGCGAAAACGGCTCTTCGGGCGTCCTCTCGAACAGCGCCTTGCCCAGCAGAGCCACCCCGCCATAGATCACCGGGGCCCCATAGTCGCGCGTCACAGATCCGTGTGGCGAAAGGCAAAAATCATGGCTGCGCCCGAATCCGGAGGCATCGCGCGGATGCACACAGAGCAGCACC
>JAQGJI010000023.1 GCA_028290685.1 Devosia sp.
ACCGGCACTTCTACATGGGGTTGCTGCGCGAGGATGGCACGCCCAAGCCGGCGCTCGAGGAATTTGCCAAGCACACGCCCGAAATGGGCCTGGTGCAGTGGTTCCATTATCATGACCACCGGCTCGAAGATGCGGTCGCCTGGATGAAGCGGCTGGGCGTAACCCATATGCGCACCGGGCTGTCCTGGGCCGATAGCTTCCGCCCCAATGCGCTTGACTGGTTCGACCGGCAGATGCAGGCGCTGGAGCCGTTCGACGTGACGGTGACGTTCTGCTTTACGCCCGAGCATCGCGGTATCGCGCCGCACCACACCAGCCCACCCCAGGTGCCCGAGGAATTCGCCGCCTTCTGCGCCCAGATGATCGAGCGCTATGCACCTGCGGCCCCGGTTCGACCCCAAGCAGCGCCGATGCAGAATTCCGGCTTGTTTGTCTAGCCTCAACCGTCGCCGCGGGTCAGCCGCAGGGCCCTGGCGAGCGCGCCGATCCGGCCGCGGCCATAGGCCAGGCCATGATAGAGCCGCAAGGCAGCATGGGCCCAACCGATGTAAAGTGCGGGCGCGTGCTGGCGGCGCGCAAGGTAGAACAAGCGGTGGCTCCAGGCGCTGATCGCATAGCGCAGGCGGTAGATCAGCTTGCGCTGGAAGGGCAGATCCCTGCTGGGGGTGACGCGCTTGCGGGGCTTGATGCCCCGGCGCCGCCAGGTGAGGCGGTAGGCCAGGCCCTCCCGGCGCTGGCGAAAGCCGGCGGCCTGAGTATTGGCCACGTAATCGGCGCCGGCCAGCTTGAGCTCGAGCCGCCCAGTGCCGATGGCGTGCTCCACCAGCTCCCGCAGCACGGGGGAGCGTACCACCACGACATTGGTGCCGCGCCAGTCCGACGAATAGGGCTCGACCCAGGCGTCGCCGAACGAAATATCGGCGGTTTCCGCCACCACGTCGTCGCAGAAATTGCAGGCCGAGTTCTGGAAGAACCCGGCGCCCCAGTCGCCATCACCCAGATGCCACCAGTCCTTTTGCCGAACCGTGCCATCCTTGAGGGTGAGTTGGGCCGTGTACCAGTTGGCGGGCCGCTCGGGGCCCTTGAGGCGGAACTCCGGCCTGGCGACGGCGTCGGCTAGGGTATCCATCTGCCAGGCAAAGCTTTCCACCAGCCGGGCGCTTTTCATGTGCCCGCAGAAAAGCCCCAGCGTGTAGGCGATGCGCTCGGCCAGAACAGGCTCCTGCGCCCGGGCCAGGTGCACGGCCTTGATGAAGCAGGGCACGCCCACGATGGCATAGCGGCCGGGCACTTCCCGGATCTGCTTGAGGACACCGGAAAGCTCCACCGGGTAGTAGCGGGATTTCGCGCCCGCCAGAACGCTCTCGGGCGTGCGCGAAATCCCATAGCGAAAGAACATGTCGCCTTCCGAAGGCGAAACGTGGGCAACCCCATCGACCAGGCCGCGCCGCAGCAATTCAGCCGCCACCCAACTCACCATGCCGCCCGAGCTGCCCTGTTGCCGGTACGGCGCTTCCGCGACGGCGCCGACATAGGCGGCCTCAAGCCGGCCCAGACGGTTGTCGCGGGCGGGCGCAGCGGGAAACCGCGCGGCGGCCAGTTCATCCTCATTGGTTGCGGTGGGGGAAAAGGGGCAGAGCCGGGCAAGAGCTGTGCTGCGGGCGCGCTCAAAGCCAGCCGGCCCGATGGGTTTGAACTGGCCGAACGCATCGAGTGCCATGCTCGCGCCCGGGAGTGCCTGGGTACCAACGCAAGCGCCACAGCCGATGCAAAGCCCAGCCTTGCTCAATTGCCGCAGGCTGAGGGGGGCGTCAGGCAAGGACATGATCGAGATAGGCGTCCGATTGCACCCGAAGCCTGGCAATGGAGTGCCCTATGGCGGGATCCAGCCTGTCCCCCAAAATCTGCCGGTAGTCATCCTGCCCGCTCGCCGGGGACACCATGTGACGCTCTGCGCCCAGGGCCGCGACAAGGTCGCGTACCTTGTTGAAGCGGTAATCGGAGGGTGCGGTGACAAACGGCTTGCCGTTCACCAATGCAAAGATGCAGCCGTGAAAGAAATTGGTGATGACCGCCCGGGCCCCCGCCATCATTGCCGCGAATTCCACTGGGCCGGCCTCGATGCGCTGCTCGTGGGCCCAGGGATTGTGATAGCCGATGCTGACCAGGCGCAGCCCCTGATCGCTTGCCCATGTGGCGATTGCCTGCTGGAGCCAGGCGGGAAAGCCGTGCCCGTAAACGATGGCGTAGGGTGAGCCGGCCGGCGGCGCGGTCTTGGGGATCAGCTGCGCAAATTGCAGGCACGGATCGAGAACCAGCGGCGACTGGCGTCCAGTCGCTTGGGCAACCAGGGCTTGCGAGTTCCGGTCGCGCACCGAGATCGCGTCGAAGCGTTGCAGGCGCGATGACCAATATTGCTCAAGGCCAGTGCCGGCGGGCTGACTGCCAAAGCTGGCGGCGTAGGAAGCGAGGCGCTCCGCCTTCAGCCCGTCGCCATAAAACAGCGCTTCGCCGCCATACCAGGGGTGGCGCAAGTTCCACACCTCGTCGCTGCCCACGAGCACAACATCATAGCGCCCGCTTTGCTCGGGTGCGTGCAGGGGAAAGGGGTCCGACAGGGGCAAGCCGTCAAAGGCCGCAAAGAACCGGCGCGCCTTGGCGACATAGGCGGATCGATGGGCAGCCGGTGGTGCATCGGCAATGGGGCGCAGGGCACAGCGCCATTCGGACATGTTGATGCGGGGGGAATGATGATCAAGCAGCACCGCATCGTGCCCGCGCGCGCGCAGTCCCTCGGCCAGACAGCGCGCCTGCCAGTAGGAGCCGTAATTGATGCAGCGATGGAAGGTCAGAACGCCGATGCGCCGGGGGCGGGTCATGGCCGTGCTAAGGAGCGTAAATCTGGTCAAGGACCCCGGCAACGGTCGCAAACTGCTCCGCCGAGGCGTCGAACTTTCCCCCTTGGGCCACAGCACTGGCCCAGGCACCGACGGCCCGGCCGCTCCAATCATCGGATGATTGGCCCAGGGAGACGCTTGTGGTGCGGGTATGATGGGCGGCGGCGAAGTTAAAAAACGAGCCACCGACATTGGCCAGGCTGGCGCCGCCCTCGGTGCCATAGAAGTCGGCGCCGATCACTGCATCGCGCCCGGCATGCAAATGCCACGAGCAACTGATGCGCACCACGGCGCCGCTGGACAGCGTCAGGCTTGCCGTGGCGAAATCCTCATCGGTGTCAGCGCCCGCCCCAATCGGCTTGCCGCCCCTGAACAGGTGCGATGAAACCGCAGTCACCTGGGGGAAATCCAGAACCCAAAGAGCCAGATCGACAAGGTGAACGCCCAGGTCCATGACGCATCCGCCACCCGAAAGGGCCTTGTCGAAGAACCACGGCTTGTCCGGGCCATAGGCGTTGTGGAATACCAGATCGGCCGCAAACACCTGCCCCAGCCTGCCCTCGGCCACCAGCGAACGGATCTGCTGGATGGCGGCAATGTGCCGGTAGGAGAGATCAACCCCCAAGGTACGGTCTGCCCGGCGCGCCGCGTTTACCACCCCGTTCACTTCGTCCAGGGTGCGGCCAAGTGGCTTCTGGCAGAACACCGGGATCCCGCGCTCCAGCACCTGGATGGATTGGGCGGCGTGCAGCGCGCTTGGCGTGGCAATGACAATGCCATCCAGATCATGCTCGAGCATGTCCTGCAGGGAGGTTGCCAGCGCCGCACCGGGCGCCAGTTCGCGCGCCGAATCCAACATCTGGGGGGAAGGATCGGACAGCACGGCAGCGGTGACCAGGCCCTGATCGAGCAGCGACTGCATCCGCACCAGGCCGATGCGGCCCGTCCCCAGAAAACCGATGCGTGGCCGCAACCCCTGCTCCAGAACGAGGGCTGAAACCGCACTCATGGATAAAGCACCAGCGCCTTCATGAAACCGTCCGGGCGGTCCCGCGTGGCGTTCAGCGCCGTATCCAGTTCGGCGAGGGAATAGGCATGGGTATAAAGGGGTGCAGGATCGAGCCTGCCATCCACGATCGCGGCAATGGCATCGCGAATGCCCTGCACATAGGTCTGGGGATCGCGCTCATGGGCGTTGATGACGTCAAAGCCGCGCCAGTTCCACATCTGCATATTGACCTGGCGCGGGCCATCCTGATGATAGCCCGCGACAATCAACCGGCCGCGCTCGCGCGTCAGTTCGGCGGCAAGATCAAGCGGCCACTGCTTGCCCACCGCCTCGATGACGCGATCACAGAACTTGCCATCGGTTGATTGCTTGACCTGCTCGATGATCTGCCAGTGATCGTGCATCAAGATGGTTTCGGCAGCACCAAGCCTGGCAGCCAGTTCCAGGGCAAAGGGCCGCCGGCCGATGGCAATGACGCGCGCGCCTGCACCGACCGCCAGCTGGGTCAGCAAGGCACCCAGAAACCCGATGCCGACAATGGCCACCGTCTGGCCCTTCTCGATTTCACAGCGCTTGAAGATGTTCATGGCGCAGCCCAGCGGCTCGCCGGGAAACGGAACGCCCGCGAGTTCCGCCGGCAGCCTGACCACCGCACCGGCCTCGGCAATGTCGTGGGTGGCATAGCTGTGATAGGACAGGGCGGCGACGCGATCGCCGGGCGCGAAGCCGGTGACCTGGGGACCGACGGCATCGATAATGCCCCAGCCTTCATGACCCAGCCCGCCCGGTTCGGTGGGAAACTTCATCCACTCCGGGCCCGCCCAGGGCCCCAGATTGGAAGCACAGACGCCGCAGCCTTCCAGCCGGATGCGAACCTGGCCGGCTTGGGGGACCGGCAGGCTGTGATGCTCGATCGCGACAACTCCCGGTCCGGTCACCACGGCAGCTTGCATCTGCTCGCCGCCAAGAACAGCAGAATTCATCGGGTTATCCTTATTCCCGGTTGACGAACTTGTTGAACCGGCTCTCGCCGCCATCGCTGGTCTTGTCCTGGTAGAGAAACGCCAGTTTGTTGCGATCGAAAATATCGAAGAACTCGTCCCAGGAAATCTGCTTCAGATTGTCTTCAGGTTCACCGAAATCGATGCGCAGGATCCCGCCCTTGCCCTTGGTTTCAACCATGGCGGGGTGCCCGTCGCGCGCTTCGGCCCACTGGCGGATTTCGTCGTGCTCGATTGTGGTGTTGGAACTGCTCATGGGTTTAGGCTCCTTGCTGAAGGTGCACTCGATCAGGCGGGGGAGGCGGCCAGCTGCGCCATGGCGGTGCCGCCATGGCCACGCCGGGCCGGTGCCGCTGCCAGGGGTGCCCGGCCCAGTCCCTGGTAGTTCAAGCCGGCGCCCGCGGCACGCTCGGGGTCGATGATGTTGCGCAGATCAAGCAGCGTATTGCCGGCCATGGCGCGAGCCACCTTGGGCAGGTCGAGCGTGCGATATTGATCCCATTCGGTCAGCACCACCGCAAGGTCGGCATCCTTGAGCGCGCCAAGGGCCGTGCCATGCCATTGCACATTGCTCAACAGACGCTTGGCTGCATCGGGCTGCGGGTCATGCAGGTGCACGCTCAGACCCGCCGCCACCAGCAGCGGCACGATGGTCAGGGCGGCCGCTTCGCGCACGTCATCGGTGTTGGCCTTGAAGCTGGTGCCAAGGATCGCCACCCGGCCGTGGCGGGGCGCCGCCTCGATGATGCGGGCCGCCAGCGCCTGCTTGCGCGCTTCGTTGCGTTCGATCAGGGTCTCGACAAGCGGCTGCTGCGCTCCATGGCGGCGGCCAGAGCTGGCAAAGGCTCGCGTATCCATGGGAAAGCACGAGCCACCAAAGCCGGGCCCTGCGGCAAGAAAGGCACCGCCGATCCGATGGTCGCGCCCGATGCCGTCCGCCACCGCCGTTACATCCCCGCCCAGCCGTTCGCATAGATCGGCAACATCGTTGATAAAGCCGATCTTGAGTGCCAGCAGGGCATTGGCGGCATATTTGATGAGTTCGGCATTGACGGTTTCGGTTGCGAGAATGGGAATGCCGCGCAAGGCCAGGGGCGCGTAGATCATGCGCAGCACAGCTTCGGAGCGCGCATCGTCAGCACCGATGACAATGCGGTCAGCATGCAGAAAATCCTTGATTGCGGTGCCTTCGCGCAGGAATTCGGGATTGGACGCGACAGCTATGTCCCCGCCCCCGCGGCTGGCGTCGACAAGGCTTTTCACCCGCCTTGCGGTTCCCGCGACGACCGTGGATTTCAGCACAATGACGGCCGCGCTCGGCAGATAGGGAGCAATGGCCTGGGCCGCCGTTTCCACATAAGAAAGGTCGATGTCGCCATCGCGGTCCGACGGTGTTCCCACAGCCAGAAACACCGCATCCGCATCGTTTGCCGCCATGTTCGCATCGGTCGTGAAGTGCAGCCGTTCCGCCTGCATCTGCTGCGCTATGAGTTCGGACAGACCCGGCTCGAAGATCGGAACTCGAGCGCTCTGAAGGGCAGCAATGCGTTGCGGATCAATGTCGCAGCAGGTAACGGAGTGACCAAGGTCCGCAAGGCACGCGCTGGTTGTCAAGCCAACATAACCCGCCCCAAGTACGACAATCTTCATCACTGCTGCCTTTCACTTGACCCTACAGCGTACACAAGGGCTGCAACCGGTCAGCGGGCAGCTTTGTTCCTTGGCACGCCCCGGGGGGCGGCTTGCCCATGATCGATCCCGGACAGGATTGAGGCGCCTCCTTGGGAAGTTGCTCAGGGCGGGCAGATCAAATCACCAAATCAATGCAACTGCAAAAATCAATTTCGATTAACGCAGGATAATGCATCGGCTTGAACGCTCATGCCGTGCTTGCCCGTCGGGGCGCCGCGCCGGGGCATGGGAGTCGCCAGATTCGCTGAGCTTTGTAGCTTGCCGTCGCGCTGGTGCGCGAAGCAGCACCGGCAAGAGCCTGTTGGCGCCACCACAGCCTCCGGAACTTGTCCTGCCAGCGACACCTTCTAGTGCAGGTACTTACCTTGCGATCGGGCAAACATGAAACAGATACTTGTCACTGGTGGCTGCGGCTTTATCGGACGTTATGTCACCAAGGAGTTGCTGGAGCAGGGCTACCGCGTTCGCATTCTGGATAGCTTCATCGACCAGGTGCATGGAGATGCTGCCGCAGCAGTGCCTGCGGGCGTCGAACTGATCCGGTCCGATATCCGCGACAAGGCAGCTGTTGGCGAGGCCCTGCGCGAGGTCGACGGGGTCATTCACCTGGCGGCCGAGGTCGGCGTTGGCCAGTCCATGTACGAGATCGCCCGCTATGTGGGGGGGAACGATCTAGGCACGGCAGTGCTCCTGGAAGCCATGATCGGGACCGGGATCAAGCGCATCGTGGTCGCCTCTTCCATGAGCGTCTACGGCGAAGGGCTTTACCAGAACAAGGACGGGGCGGTTCAGGCCTCGGGCCGGCGGCGCGGTGCTGACATCAAGGCGGGCCGCTGGAACCTGGAGGCGCCCGACGGAACGCCGCTGGTTCCCATCGCCACCGATGAACAAAAACCGGTCGACCTGGCCTCGATCTATGCCCTGACCAAATATGTTCAGGAGCGGGCAGTCCTTATTTTTGGCGAGGCCTATGGCGTGGACGCCGTGGCCCTGCGGCTGTTCAATGTTTTTGGCCCCGGCCAGGCGCTTTCCAACCCCTACACCGGTGTGCTCGCCAATTTTGCTTCCCGGCTGATCAACGGCGAAAAGCCGATGATCTTCGAGGATGGCCAGCAAAGGCGCGATTTCGTGCATGTGCGCGACGTTGCAAGGGCCTTCCGGCTGGCGCTGGAGCAGCGTTCGGCAGCCGGTCACGTCATCAACGTCGGCAGCGGCAACGCCTATGCCATCGCCGACGTGGCCAGCATGCTGGCAAACGCCATGGGCGTTCCGCACCTGACGCCCGACATCATGGGCAAGGCCCGCTCGGGCGACATCCGGAACTGCTTTGCCGACATATCCAAGGCCCGTGAATTGCTCGGTTTTGAGCCCCAGTTCCGGCTGGAGGAGTCGCTCGACGAACTTGCTGGCTGGGTTCAGCAGGCTCGCGCGGTTGATCGTGGCGCAGAAATGAAGCGCCAGCTCGAAGAACGGGGCCTGGTTTCATGACGAAAGCACCGCCCTCGAGTTCGAAAGCCAAGCCTATCGTGATCACCGGAGGAGCAGGATTCATCGGCTCCAACCTGGCGGATGCCCTGCTCGGTGATGGCGAGGCAGTAATGGTGCTGGACAATCTTAGCCGCGCTGGGGTGCAACAGAACCTGTCCTGGCTGCAGAGCCGGCATGGCGACCGGGTGCAGGTGGCGATTGCCGACGTGCGCGATGCAGCGGCAGTGGAGGCAGCCCTGGCCAATGCCGCTGCAGTATTTCATCTGGCCGCCCAAACGGCGGTGACGACGAGCCTGGGCGATCCCATGGAGGATTTCGAAGTCAATGCGCGGGGCACGGTCAACGTGCTCGAGGCGGTGCGCAAGGCAGGCCACCTCGCCCCGGTTGTGTTTTCGAGCACCAACAAGGTGTATGGCGACCTGAGCGATCTCCGGCTGGTCGAGGTGGACGAACGGCACGTTCCGGCGGACGAACTTATTCGCACGCGCGGGATAAACGAGGACCGCAAGCTCGATTTCTGCACACCTTATGGATGCTCCAAAGGCGTAGCGGACCAGTATGTGCTCGACTATGCGCGCTCCTACGGCATTCCCACATCCGTGCTGCGCATGAGCTGTATCTATGGTCCGCGCCAGTTCGGCACCGAAGATCAGGGCTGGGTCGCCCACTTCTTGATCCGGGCCCTGAAAGGGGAAGGCATTACCCTTTACGGCGACGGCAAGCAGGTGCGCGACGTCCTGCATGTCCATGATGCTGTTGCCGCTTATCGCGCGGTTCTGGCAGACATCGCCAAGGTGCGCGGACGGGCGTTCAACCTGGGTGGCGGGGCCCGCAATGCGGTAAGCCTCAACCTGGTCGTGCGTGAGATCGAGCAAATCCTTGGTGCACGTGTGAGCGTGCGCCGCGACGCCTGGCGCGAGGGCGACCAGCTTTACTTTGTTGCCGAAACCGGGCGCCTGGAGGCGGAACTGGGTTGGCGGGCAAAGATCGGTTGGCGCGAGGGCCTGCGGGACCTGGCAGACTGGCTGGTCAGCCAGGGCAATGAGACCCGGCAGGCCCCGCACCGGGTGCGTGCATGACAGAACTTGTTCAATTCAGCGCTCCCTCCGCTTTTCCCGCCTCCTTCCCCAACCGGGGACGGCACGTCCTGATCTCGCTCGATGCGGTTGGCGGGGTGTGGCGCTACGCCATGGATCTGGCAGCCGGGCTGGCGCCGCACGGCTATGTGTTTACCTTTGCCGGCTTTGGTCCGCCGCCCAGCGCGGCTCAAACCGCTGAAGCCGAAGCTGCAGGCGATTTGGTCTGGTTGGATGCGCCGCTCGACTGGACCGCCGGCAGCGAAGCCGACCTCGACTGCATTCCGGGCCTGCTGGCCAATCTGATCGAGCAGCGCGGCATCGATCTGGTGCAGCTCAACCTGCCTTCGCAGGCGCATGGACTGAAGCTGGATATTCCCCTGCTGGTTGTGTCGCACTCCTGCGTCGTCACCTGGTTTGCAGCGGTGCGGCAAAGCGTAGTGCCGCCTGAGTGGCAGTGGCAGTACCGTCGCAATCGGGCCGGCTGCGCCGCGGCCGAGGCGGTGGTCGCGCCCAGCCGTGCCCATGCCGATATGCTGCGCGCAAGCTATGGGCAAATCGATGGGCTGGGCGTTGTCTACAATGGCACCAAGCCCCTTCAGTCCGCGCCGGGCAAGGACGCTGTGGTATTTTCCGCGGGTCGCTGGTGGGATGACGGCAAGAACGCCAGAACGCTGGATGCGGCAGCGGCGCATTCCGTTTGGCCGGTCGTCATGGCCGGCCCCCAATCGGGACCGAATGGGCAGCACT
>JAQGJI010000034.1 GCA_028290685.1 Devosia sp.
GACTTTCTTTCTTAATTTGATGTCGGTGATGCGCTGGCGCCTGGGCGGGGGATGAACAAAGATGGGTCCATGTGACGCATGCCACATCCGCGACATGGATCGCTGTCCCCCCGTCAGCGTCGCAGCAAGGAGTTCGCGCTCCGCGTGCTATGAAATTCTTTAACCCGCGAGCCGCGCAGCTTTAAGCCTGGATCAGTCTATACGAATATTGTAGTCCTTCAGCATGCGGCCATATCGCTCGCGGTCGCTGCGAATCGTCGATACCAGATCTTCCGGCGTTCCGCCGAGGACGTCGGCGCCCTGTGCATGGAATTTATTGCGCACCTCGGCCGACTTCAGGATAGTGTTCACTTCCGCATTCAGTTTGACTACGATTTCCTTCGGCACGTTCGCCGGAGCGAGCAGTCCGACCCAGAGCGACGCGCTGAGATTCGGGAAACCGGATTCAGCGATGGTTGGCCAGTTGGGCTCGAAGGGGAGACGCTTGGCGGTACTGACTCCGAGGACTTTCAGGCGTCCGGCGGTCACGTTGGGCTTTGCCGCAGATACTGCGATGATGCCGACTGGCACATGCCCGGCAATCACGTCCTGTGCTGCCGGACCACCGCCTTTGTAGGGAATGTGGTTCATCTCGATGCCCGCGTCATGCGCGAACCACTCGCCCACCACCTGGTTGATCGTGCCGTTGCCGGACGATGCATAGGCGAACTTCTTGGGGTCTGCCTTGGCTTGGGCGACTAGTTCGCGCAGATTGTTCGCCGTGACCGAGGGATGCACTGCGATCGTCAGCGCGGTACTGCTAACCGAAACGATAGGCGCGAAATCCTTTTGTGTGTCGTACGGCACGGTCGGCATCAGCAGTGGATGAATGGAGAGGTCAGCGATCGTGCCCATCAACAGGGTATAGCCGTCCGGCTTGGCCCTCGACACCAGGCCAAGCGCAATCGAACCGCTCCCACCCGGCCGATTCTCCACCAATACCTGCTGCCCGAGCGCTTCGCTCAATTTGGGAGCGATCATGCGAGCAGCCAGGTCCGCCACACCGCCTGGAGGGTTGGGGACAACGATGGTTATCGGACGCGCCGGATAAGCCTGCGCCATGGAGTCGAAAGCAAAGCCGGTGGACGCCAGCAACACGAACATCGACGCCAGGCGGCGGCGTGTTTTGTTAATATCGGTGAAGCGAGCAGTCATTACAGTAGTCCTTCTTCTCAAGGCAGTTGGGTTTTAGGCGGTCATTACTTTGGCCTGCGCGAGTGTCGTATGGGTGTCCGGGCATATTGCGGATTGAGCTATATATAGCTGACCATATCCTGCAGGCCGGGACGCAATCTCGGCTCAAGAGCATCACGAAAAAATCAATCCGGCTTCACCCCTGCGCTCTTTACCACCCCCGTCCACTTCTCGATGTCGTGCCGGATGAACGTCCCGAAGGCTTCGCTCGAACTGGATACCGGCTCGATGCTCTGTGCCAGGAACTGCGCCCTCACGTCCGGCAGCGCCAGCACGCGCACCACTTCCTTGTTCAGCTTGTCGATGATGGCCTTGGGCGTAGCAGCCGGCGCATTCAGCCCGAACCAGAATGCAGCCTCATAGCCTGGAATTCCGCTTTCCGAAAACGTCGGCACGTCGGGCAGATCCCGGAGCCGCTGCTTTCCTAGCGCAGCAACCGCCTTGAGCTTGCCTGACTTGACGAACTGTATCACGGTGGGCGCTGGCGTGAACATCAGGTCGATGCGGCCCGCGAGCAGATCCACCGCCACTTGCGAACTGCCCTTGTAAGGAATGTGGTTCATCCTGGTTTTCGTAGCGAGGCTGAACAGTTCGCCGTACAAATGGGTACTGGTACCGCTTCCGGATGAGCCATAGGTCACCTCGCCCGGCTTGGCCTTGGCCGCCGCCACGGCAGCGGCTATCGATGCCGGACCGGATGCGTGCGTGACAAGCACTCCCGGCACGTCGGCCACCAGCGAGATCGGCGCGAGATCTTTGGCAAGATCGAAGTCGAGCTTGTACAGGCTCTGGTTGACCGAATTGGCGATCGAACTCATGAACAGCGTATAACCGTCAGGTGCGGATTTGGCAACGCTCGCAGCGCCGATGCTGCTGCCGGCGCCCGGCTTGTTCTCGACGATAACCGGTTGTCCGAGACCTTCGGCGAGCTTGGGCGCCATGATGCGCGCCATCACATCGCCGGGTACGCCTGGAGGAAACCCGACGATGATTTTCACCGGCTTGGTGGGATACATCGCTTGCGTGAACGCGCTGCCGGGCGCACCGAACGACAACAATACGACCATGGACAATAACTTGATACGCATCAAAATCCCTTGTGTTGGCTGGCCCGCTCAGGCCTGCGGGGCCAGTTGAAAAAATTGCGGGCCGATCGCGGGCCCGTTGCTAGCTGCTAAATGCAATCAGCCTTTGCCAGCCCGAATCGCGGCCATGCGCTCATTGATTTCTTCCTCGGAGAGCACCTGCTGTTCGACCAGCACCGTGCGGATCGCCCTGATCCAGCGGTCGGAATATTCGAGCCGGTCGTACTCTTCCTGGGAAAGGTCCTCGATGGCGCGGCGCAGGGCGTCAGCCCGCGAGATGGCGCGCTTGGGATGGCTGAGCAGACGCTGCATCGCTTCCACGCGCTTGTCATAGTCAGTGAGCGGATGTTCGGCGCGGTCGACCGGGCCGAAGGGCAAACCGCCTATGTCGT
>JAQGJI010000054.1 GCA_028290685.1 Devosia sp.
AGCGATGTGTTCCTGCTGGGCGCACGCCAGAACGGCCCCGAATTCCAATGGTAGGCTGAGGCGCTCGCCGAGCCCGCAGGTGGATTGCCCGGACGCGCCGGGCAATGACGGTGGGACCGGTGTGTGCCGGTCAATCCTGATCACCCGGCCTGCCCGGGTGATCCATTCCTCCGCACAAGCCGAGCAGCGCCCTACCGCCCCGCCTCCGTCAGGGTTTGCAGGTCCTCCTCGCTGAGCTTGAGGCGCACCCCCTTGGCCAGGCTCCTGACCTGCTCAACCGATGTAGCCGAAGCAATCGGCGCGCTGACCCCTGGCTGCGCCACGAGCCAGGCCAGGGAAATCTCGGCCGGGGTTGCGTCATTGGCCTTCCCGACCTTGTCGAGCGCTGCAAGGATCGCCTGGCCCTTGGCATCGAGATAACGCTCGACACCGCCGCCGCGCGCCGATTTTCCGACGTCGGCCTGGCTGCGATATTTGCCGGTCAAAAACCCCGAGGCAAGGCTATAATAGACCACGGTGCCGAGGTCGTTCTCGAGCACCGTCTCGCGCAGGGCATCGAATTCTTCCCGGTCATACAGGTTGTAGCGCGGCTGCAGCACTTCATAGCGTGGCAAGGACTTGATGATCGACGTTTCCTGCGCCTGCCGGACCATGTCGGCAGTGTAGTTCGAGGCGCCGATCACCCGGACCCGGCCCGAGCGCACCAGCGTGTCGTAGGCCCCCAGGGTTTCTTCGTGGCTCGACTGCTGATCGGGCCAGTGGCTGAAGTAGAGGTCGACATAGTCGGTCTGCAGGCGCTGGAGCGAAGCCTCAAAGCCTTCCCTGATGGCGTCGGGCTTCAGCCCGCCCGGCTTTTTGCCGGAGTTGACCTTGGTGAAGATGTGAACCGCCTCGCGGTTGCCGCGCGCCTTCATCCAGTTGCCGATAATGGTCTCGCTCATGCCCGGCGGATTGCCGGGTACCCAGTCGGGGTAGCCCTGCGCCGTGTCGATTGCGGTAAAGCCCGCCTCGACAAAGGCGTCGAGGATTTCAAAGCCGTTCTGCTCGTCAACGGTCCAGCCAAAGACGTTGCCTCCCAGCACCAAGGGTTCGATGACGAGTTCACTGCGTCCGAGCGGGCGGCGATCCATGATGCTTCTCCAAACTGGTGTGTAGGCTAAACGCCCGGACCGCCCAAGGGTTCAGCCCGACGGGGAACCCGTGGCGCGCAAAAGGCCAGGGCCCGGTTGATTGCATAAAGCGAGCCATCAAGAGCGATGTGGTTGTCGGGCATGGGCGAGCCATCTTCGGGTTGCAGATAGGCGACCGCCCCATTGGCCAGATTGTGCAGCACCCAAGCAAGCTCGCCGCTGAGCCGGGCGCCGTAGGGTTGGGCCGGTTCGGCATCGAACCAGCGCGTTTCCTTGTCGATGGTTATCGCCCAGCGTCCTGCATCGCCCTGCGCCCGGCTGGTATGGATGTGAATGCCGGTGCTGAAATCGTCCTCGCAACGCACCGCCAGGCAGGCAAAGGCGTCGCTGCTCGATTCCCGGCCGCAACCAAGGGCCGCCCGGTCCCCTTCCCCCGGCAGCGGTGAATAGGACCAGCCCGGCTGCTGCGCCGAGGCGGGAAGGGTGCACAGCGCCAGGGCCAGGGTCAGGATTTGGGTTCGATGAGGTCCCATTTGTTTCCGTAAAGATCGCTGAACACGGCCACCGAGCCATAGGGTTCGTGGCGCGGCGCTTCAACAAAGACCACGCCCCGCTCGAGCATGGACTGGTGATCGCGCCGGAAATCATCGGTGTGCAGAAACAGCATCACCCTGCCGCCTGCCTGGTTGCCGATGCAGGCCTGCTGGCTTGCCCCCTCGGCCCTGGCCAGCAGCAGGCGCGCACCCTGGCCGCCCGAGGGTCCCATCAGCACCCAGCGCCTGCCTTCACCCAAGGCCGTGTCGGCCAGAAGGGCGAAACCCACCTTGTCGCGATAAAACGCGATGGCCTCGTCATAGTCCTTCACAACAAGCGCGATGGTGGCGATGGATTGGCTCATGACGCCATGGATCACCATGGCTCGGGCAAGGTCAAGCGCCAAGGGCGGCGCCGAACCGATGTGGCATTATCCGTCCATTTCTGTGGAATGTTCCTGTGCGTGTCAGCGGATTGACCAAATGGTCAAACTATCCCATTGCGCTCCCATGGATTCTACGCTTTGTTGACGCCCAAGCTCCGGCGGAATGTACTGGCACGGAGCATGATCAGGAACGGGAGAATTCACCAATGCCAACGCTGTTGACCCGCCTCGCCGCCACGCTCGTCGCCTCCACGATGCTGGCCGGCATCGCCAATGCCGAAACCATCCGCTGGGCGCGCGCGTCGGACGCGCTGACCCTGGACCCGCATTCGCAGAACCAGGGCGTCACCCACAACTTCAACCACCATATCTATGAAACCCTGATGGACCGCGATTCCGAGGGTAATCTGAAGCCGCGTCTGGCCACCGAATGGTCAGTCAAGGAAGGCGATGAAACTGTCTGGGTGTTCAAGCTGCGCGAAGGGGTGACCTTCCATGACGGCGCCGCCTTCACCGCCGAGGACGTGGTGTTCTCGCTCGATCGCGCCCGCTCGGAAGGCTCCAACATGGCCCAGCTGCATGCCGGGGTGGAGTCGGTCTCGGCAGTGGATGATCTGACCGTGGAAGTGAAGATGGTCGGTCCAACCCCGCTTTATCCCAACAACCTCACCAACACCTTCATCATGGACAAGGACTGGTCCGAGGCCAACAATGTTGTCGAGGTGCAGGATTTTGCGGCCGGGGAAAGCAATTATGCGGTGCTCAACGCCAATGGCACCGGCCCCTACAAGCTGACCTCGCGCGAAGTGGATGTGCGCTCCGTGCTGACAGCCTTTGAGGACCATTGGGGGGAAACACCCGCAGTGACCGAAATCATCTATCTGCCGATCGCCGACAATGCCACCCGTGTTGCAGCGCTGCTGTCGGGTGACGTCGATATCGTGCAGGACCTGCCGGTCCAGGACATCGAGCGCCTGTCGGCCAGCGAGGGGTTCAAGGTCGAGACCGGCCCGGAAAACCGCGTCATCTATTTTGGCTACAAGTTCGGCGAAGAGCCCCTGGCATCCTCCAACATCACCGACAGCAACCCCTTCAACAATCCGCTGGTGCGTGAAGCCATGGCCCTGGCGCTTGACCGGGACGCCATCCAGCAGGTGGTGATGCGCGGCCAGTCCATCCCCACCGGCGTCGC
>JAQGJI010000068.1 GCA_028290685.1 Devosia sp.
TTCTCTGCTGGCGGCGTAGCCCTGGTCATGATCACGCCTTTCGCCTTCACCGGCTGGGTCTGGCCCTCCAACGGCATTACATGGCTCGCTTTTTTCGGCGCCGGCGCCGTGGGCATGCTGGGCCATATCCTGATCTCGGTTGCCCACCGCTTCGCGCCGCCCTCGACCCTGGCCCCGTTCAACTACCTGACCTTGCTCTATCTCGCCATCGTCAGCTGGCTGATCTTCAACGAGCCGCCCGAGCCATGGTTCTACCCGGGCGCCGGCATCATCATCGCCAGCGGCCTTTACATCTGGCTGCGCGAAAGAAAGCTCAACAAGACAACGACTTCCGTTGACGAAGGGATCGCCCGCTAGGGCTGGGCCGCGCGCCCGGCCCAGCGGCGCGCATAATCGGCAAATCCCGGAACATCGAGTGGCGCCAAGGCCCGCGCCTCCGGAGGATCAGCCGCCTCGGGCGCAAACAGCAGGCTTGCTCCCATGCTGGTCCCTGTCGCATCCGCCGATACACGCACTGGCACCCCGGCGAGCGCTGCCAAGGCCTGTCCGAACAAGCCATTACGCGCCAGCGGCCCCTCGATGATGATGCTCTTTCCCAACCCGCACAGACCCAGGCAGGCCTGTGCCACCAGTGCCAGGTAAAGTGAAACCGCTGCCGTCCGCTCCCCATCCGTCAGCGCAGCCGGATCGCTCGTCCACCGTCCCCTGCCATGGGGAAATGGCCCTACGCCCGGCGCAAAGCTCGGCAGTGCCTGGATATCTTCAGCGACGACCTTGGCGACATCGGCCGCACCCGGCTCAACCGGATGGGGCACCAGCAGCTCGAACTCACGCCCGGCCATGAACCGCGCGGTCGGCACCGGTCGACCGAATGCATCCACATTGGCGAGGCTGTCCCGCCCGGCATCAAGCCCCTGCGTGCCCCCGCCAACCGTCATGGCAATGGCCCAGGTCCCGGTGGAAAGGATCGTGAACGGCGCTTCGTGCCCCCCCAGATGCGGGATCAGCGAGGCGTTTGAATCATGAATGCCCACCGTCACCGGCGTGCCCGCAACCAGTCCAGCAACCTCAACAATTTCATCACTGACCGGGCCGATGACCGAAGCGGCCGGCCGTAGCTCGGGGAACAGCTTGCGCCATCCCTCGCGATCCGTGAGGCTCGAAAAATCACTGCGATCCGGCGCCCACAAATCGGTGTGGCAGCCAAGCGATGTTACTTCGCTGGCGCTCTCGCCGGTGAGGCGCCAGGCCCAGTATTGCGGATAGGTCAATATCCGCGTCACGGCCGAGAACTGTTTGGCAAACATCCGGCTCTGCCAGAAAATCTGCGCCCCCAGGTTCAAGCCATTGGGCAGAAGCGGCGACAGCGTTTCGCTGAATGGCGGCCGCGCCGCCGCATAGTCCGCCGCCATCTCCTCGGGCCCTTGGAACTCATAGTCCAGCACCGGCATGGCAAGCGTGTCGCCAGCCATCAAGGCCGCCGTTGCGCCATGCGTGGTGATGGAAATGCCATCGATGCCGTGATCCAGCTGCAATGCGGCAAGGCTTTGCACGATGAACTGCCACAGTCGCTCCACATCGGCATGCGGGTAAAGACCATCCCTGACCACACTGTTTGGCGTGCTCCTGGCCCCGATCTGCTGCCGCGTCCGGCTGTCGATCAGCACGACCTTGGCGTTGGTTTTGCCAATGTCGATCACGGCGATATGGTGGGGCAGGGGCATGGCGCGAACTCTGCTGGGAAGTACAAGCAGGAGATAATGCAAAGCCTGCCATTGCGCTATCGCTAACATGTTAGCGTGCTTGGCTTGGTCTGTTGCCGAGGGCGGTGTATAGAACCCGCTTTCTTGCAGTCGGTCCGAACTATTGCCTCACAACACGCTCGAACACGCCCGCCGCTTCTCCGTCGCGCCCATGATGGACTGGACTGACCGCCATTGTCGGTTCCTCCATCGCCAGCTGACGCGCCGTGCCTTGCTGTTCACCGAGATGGTAACCAGCGCTGCTATCGTGCATGGCGATGTGGAGCGGCACCTCTGGTTCGACCAGCTCGAGCAGCCGCTCGCCCTGCAGTTGGGCGGTTCGGACCCTGGCGAACTCGCCGAGGCCATCCGGCTTGCCGAGCCGTTCGGCTATAGCGAGATCAACCTGAACGTCGGCTGCCCGTCCGACCGGGTCCAGTCCGGGCGCTTCGGCGCCTGCCTCATGGCCGAGCCGGATCTGGTGGCTGAATGCGTCCGTGCCATGCGCGGTGCAACCGAGCGCCCGGTGACGGTGAAGTGCCGCATCGGCATCGACGATCAGGACACCGAGCAAAGCCTTGACCGCTTCGCTGACACCATGGTGCAGGCGGGCGTTGCTGCGCTCTACGTCCATGCCCGCAAGGCCTGGCTCAAGGGCCTGAGCCCCAAGGAAAACCGCACCATTCCGCCGCTTGACTACGATCGTGTGCATCGCCTGCGCGCGCGTCTGTCGCCGCTGCCGGTCATGATCAATGGCGGCCTTGAAACGCTCGAGGCGGCCGAAGCAGAACTGGCATTCACCGACGGTGTGATGCTGGGGCGCGCCGCTTACCACAGCCCGATGCTGCTGGCCCAGGTCGACAGCCGCTTCTTCGGCGATGACCAGCAGCCGGCCACGCTCCGATCCGTCATGCTCGCCATGGCCGCCTATGCCGAGCGGGAGCATGCGGCCCACGGTACGCGCATCAACAACATCACCCGCCACATGCTCGGCCTTGCCAATGGCCTGCCTGGCGCTCGCCAGTTTCGCCAGATTCTGAGTGTTGACGCCTGCAGGCCCGGCGCCGGTTCAAGTGTCATATTCCGCGCCCTGGAGGCGGTAACCCGGCCCGGTCTGGCTCAAGCCAGCTAGGCTAGTCGGTCAACTCGAGTGAATTCTGCGTAACGCTGTAGCGGGTAAGCGTTTCCAGGAACGTCATGCCCAGCAGGCTTGTTTCAAGCGCTTCCGCCTCGGTCACGAATGCCAGCACGTCCTCGCGGACAATGCCGCCCACCACGATCTGGTCCAGCCGCACCCGGGCGGCGCGTCCGGTTCCATTGGCCGTGGATACTGGAATGGTGAAACTGAGATTGCTGGTATCAAGCCCCGCTGCGCTGGCGTCCTCCAGCGTCAGCACGACGGCGCTTGCGCCCGTATCGAAGATCATCGGCGTCGTGTGCCCGTTGATTGTCGCATCGATTTCGAAATGCCCGCCCGTGCCGCGCCGGAACGTGGCGGTGCCCTGTTCGGCATCAACCAGGGCCACCCCCGGCTGGAACTCACCCGCAACCCGGCTTGCAACGCCCACGATTTCGTCCCTGTAGGCATAGCTCAGCGCGGCAATGCCGAATATGCCGATCCAGAGCACGACGCTGGCGACGAGCTCCGATGCCTTCCTGCGTCGCGTAAACAGCCCGCCGGCAAATACCACAAGCAGCACCAGCAGGGGAATCAGCTGAGCCGTCTGCTGCTGGGACATGCCCACAAGGCTCCCCGCGTCCGAACTGATCAGCAGCGCCAGGCCCCCCGCGACAAGGAGCGCAATGCCGATAAAGATCATGCTTTGCGTCCTCGTTTGCCGGTCTGCATCCACATAAAGGCACGCTTGCGGTTTATTTCAAGGTCAGATGAACGGCATCAGCGCCGCCAGCACCGCGATTTCGATCAAGGCACCCAGCGCACCGATCAGATCGCCGGTCTGCCCGCCGACCAGCTTTTTGCACAAGGCAGTCCACGCCGCGATCACCAGAGTGCTCGATACCAGCGCTAATCCAAGTCCAGCGAGGTTGGTTGCAGGCCCGCCCAGCACAAACAGCAAGCCGACTGCAAAGGCGGCCCCGACGGCAAATGCGCCCCCTCCGATCTGCCCGACCGTGGCCGAGGCGCCATCGGCGCGCGCCGTCGGCAAGCGAAGGGCCAGCCAGAGCGACCCGGACCGTCCGGCAATGCTGGCCGCCAGCCAGACGGCGCCCGCCGCCAGGGGGCTGATCGCCGCCATGGCGCCCAAGGCAGTCACGCGCAAGACGATAAACAGCGCCAGCGCCGCAACGCCGAAAGTGCCATGCCGGCTGTCCTTCATGATCGCAAGGCGGCGTTCCACCGAATCCCCTCCAAAAAGTCCATCGGCGGCGTCCGCCAGGGCATCCTCCGCCATTGCCCCGCCCACAGCCAGCATGGCCCCTACCGCCAGTGCCGCCGCAAAATACACGGGTAGTCCAGCCAGAACCGCTCCGATGAGCACCGCGACCGGGCCAATGCCGATCACCACGCTCGCCAAGGGCAGTGCCATGGCGATGCGTGAAAGATCAGGCTTCTGATGTGGCGAGGATCCGGTCGGCAGCCGC
>JAQGJI010000075.1 GCA_028290685.1 Devosia sp.
TCGGGCTGGCTGCGCACGGAAATCGAACGCCTGCGGGTCGTCGTGGGCGAGGCTGAAACCGCTGTTGCCAACTTCAAGGTCAACAACGACCTCTTCGTGGGCTCCAACAACACCAGCCTGCCCGATCAGCAATTGTCCACCATTGCCGCCCAGATCAGTGCCGCTCAGGAGCGCAGGAATACTGCCGCATCCCGCGCGGCTCTGATCCGCGGCATGCTGGAGCGTGGTCAGTCCATCGAAGGCGTCGCCGACGTGCGCGAATCGGTCGTCATCCAGCAGCTCAGCCAGGAAAAGGCCCGCTTGCAGGGCGAAAAAGCGCAACGCTCCGCCACCCTTTTAGGCAATCACCCGACGATCCAGGCGCTCACCGCCCAGATTGCCGAACTCAATAACCAGATCGCCCTCGAAGGCCGCCGCGTTGCCGATGCCTTGCTGTCGGAGTCCCAGATCGAAGCTGACCTGGAAGCTTCGCTCCAGGCCGGCCTGACCCGCGCCAAGGCGACCGCGTCCATGGCCACCCAGGACAATGTGACACTCGATGGCCTGCAGCGCGAGGCCAAGGCCCAGCGCGATCTGCTTGAAGGCTATCTGCAGCGCTACAACGAAGCCTTCTCGCGTACCGAGAGCAATTCGGCTCTGCCCGATGTGCGTGTGGTCAGCATCGCCGCCCCCTCGGTGACGCCGGCCTCGCCCAAAACCCAGCTCATCTTGATTGCCGTGGCCATCGTCAGCCTGCTGCTGCAGATCGGCTTGATTGCTTTTGGCGAATTGATGTCCGGCCGGGCCATTGCTTACGCGCCCCAGCTGCGGCGGGCACAGGATGAACTGGACGAGGTTCCCTTTATCGCGGACGAACTGGAGCCGGACCAGCGCTGGGAGCAGCCTGTCGCCGAAACTCCCGCAGCCCAGGTCCGTCCCCAGCCCGCTTACGTGGAGCCCCCGCCCGCCGTGCCCATGGTTGCCGGGCCCGTCGACGTGCCCTCCGCGATTGCAGAACCTGCAATTGACCTTGAACCGGAAGCCCGGCCCGGGCTGCTCGCCCAGTCCGATGCCATCCCCGTAGCGGAACCGGAGTCCGCGGCCCAGCCTGCGCTGTTCGTGCCGGCAATGGAAGACGCCGGGATGACCACGCTGTCGGAGTTGTCCTCCGATCTGGTTTATGGGCATAGCCATCTGCTGCTTCTTGCCGCCCACAGTGCCAATACCGATTGCGAAGCGCTGGCTGAGGAGCTGATCGGGGATGCCCTGTCGCGCGGCCTGAGCGTGGCGCTGATCGACGCCGGCAGCAGTCGCCCCTGCGCCGAGATGGGCTTGAGCGATCTCAGCGCCGACCAGGCCAGCTTTGGTGACGTGGTCCAGAAATCCGCCGACAACAGCTTTGCCGAAGTTCCATGGGGCCGGCTGCCGGCCATCGAGCACCAGTCCGGCAAGCCGCTGACGCTGGTTGAAGCGCTGGGCGATATCTACGAAGTCGTCATTGTCCTTACCGGCCGGCTTGGACCCGGTTCCACCCTGCCTCTCTTTGAGAGCCTGGACGGCCGTCTGGTTCTCATTGCCGGCGATGCCGATGATTTCACCGAGGTGTCGACCCGCCGCGAGCAATTGCTCGAGGCCGGCTTTACACGCGTGGACATTGCCGCGGTTCCGGCCCGGGCTGCCGCCTGAGGCCGCCCATGTCGTTCAGATACACGGCCATGCGCGCTCTCTTTGAAGCCCTCTGGCTGTCACGTCTGCCATCTCTCTTGCGCGCCCTTTCCAGATCGCGCGGCGTGATCTTCACCCTTCATCGCGTTCTGCCCGAGCAGCCCGCCGACTTCTCACCCAACGCGATCCTGCAGGTGCAGCCCGCTTTCCTCGACTACGTGCTTGAACGTGTCCGCGCCCTCGACATCGATATCATCTCCCTTGATGAAGCCCTGGAGCGCCTCGCAGCTTCCACCAGGGGCAGGCGTTTTGTCGTCCTGACCTTCGACGATGCCTACCGCGACAATCTGCAATACGCCCTGCCGATCCTGCGCCGGCACGACGCCCCCTTCACCCTTTATGTGCCCACCGCCCTTGTCGATGGCACGGGGGAAATCTGGTGGCAGGCCATCGAGGATATCATTGCCCGCCAGGAGGCCGTCACCCTTGCCCCAAACGGGCAAGCCGCATCCGTCGATACCCTGACCGTTGCCGAAAAGAGCGACGCCTTCAACACGCTCTATTGGCAGATGCGCAAAATGCCCGAGACCGAGCGCGTCCCCCTGATGCGCAGCTTTGCCGCCGCTTATGGCTATGACCTTGCCAGCCAATGCCGGGACCTGATCATGGATTGGCAGGAACTGCGCGTGTTCGCCGGCGAACCGCTCTGCACCATTGGCGCCCATACCGTGCACCATTATGAGCTTGCCAAGCTGCCGGCCGAGCAGGCCCGCACTGAAATGGCGCAATCGGCCGAGATTCTTCTGGCGCGGCTCGGCGAGCGCCCTGACCACTTCTCCTATCCGCTCGGCGGGCCGCTCTCCGCCGGGCGGCGCGAATTCGATCTTGCCCGCGAACTGGGCTTCAAGTCCGCCGTCACCACGCGCCCCGGCGGGCTTTATCCCCATCATGCCGGTAACCCGCACGCCCTGCCGCGCGTCTCCCTGAACGGCTACTTCCAGTGCCCCCGCTATGTCGATGTTTTTGCAAGCGGCGCGGTTTTCTCCGTGATCGGCAGGCTGACCGGCTGAGGTCGTGATGGCCCTCGCTCTGCCCTCATCCACCGTGTCACCCCGGCCTCGAGCCCGGGCCCGTCCTGAAGTGCTGGTAACGACAACGTAGGGCGGATCGAAAGCAGGCGATATTGCTAGGGCTTTGCCATCCAGCGAACGATCCACATGGCTGGAAACACCCAGCCCATTCCCGCCACCACGAAATAGGGCAGCAGCGCCCATCCGGGCAGGCCCTGGGGCAGCGCCAGGTAAACCGAGGTGAACACCGCCACCCAGGCCGCGATCGAGCCGAGTAGAAGAAAAACGCCGATCAGTTTTCGGTTACGCTGGGTCATGTGCGGCATCGCATACTATTGCGGGAGAGTGGAAGCGGGCATACCACTCCCCGTTGTCGACCGACACCAGGAAACTGCCGTGACCATCGTCCAAAGCGCCGCACTCAGCCGAACCACCTTTGCCGCCGACCGGCTTCGGCCGGTTCGCCTCTGGCTCTATGGGCTGGCGGCGTTCGTGCTGCTTATGGTGGTTGTCGGGGGTATCACTCGGTTAACGGAATCGGGCCTTTCGATAACCAGTTGGCGCCCCATTTCGGGCACGATACCGCCGCTCAACCAGGCTCAATGGCAGGCCGAGTTCGAAGCCTATAAGCAGATCCCGCAATATTCGGTCCTCAACTCCTGGATGACCATCGACGATTTCAAATACATCTTCTTCTGGGAATACCTTCATCGCCTGCTCGGCCGTGTACTGGGCGTCCTGTTTCTTGTTCCCTTCTTCGTTTTCCTGGTCCAGAAGCGGTTCACCCCGCAACTCGCCTTGCCCTTGTTCGGCCTGTTCATCCTCGGCGGCTTCCAGGGCCTGCTCGGCTGGTGGATGGTCTCTTCGGGATTGACCGAACTCACCTCGGTCTCCCAATATCGCCTGGCAGCCCATCTGACGGCAGCATCGATACTGTTTATCGCGCTGATCTACTTGCCGCGCGCGCTGGAGCCGGGCAGGGTGGGTGGTCAGGTGCGCCAGTTCAACTTGTGGTCGGCTACGGTGTTGCTGATACTGCTTGTCGTCCAGATCGCCGCCGGTGCCTTCGTCGCCGGCATCGACGCCGGCATGGGCTACAATACCTGGCCCCTGATGGACGGCGCAATCATCCCCGATGGCCTGGGCGTCATGCAGCCGCTCTGGCGCAATTTCTTTGAAAACGCCCTGACGGTACAGTTCATCCATCGCGGCCTGGCCTACCTCATCATCGCCTATGTCGCCGTCCTGCTCTGGCAACAGCATCGCAATGGCGGCTTTGGCGGGGTGCATGGCTGGCTGCCCCGGCTGGGCCTGCTGGTTCTGGTCCAGATCGTGCTGGGCATCATGACCCTGCTGCACGCCGTGCCGATTTCCCTCGCCGTCGGTCATCAGGCCATGGCCTTCATGCTCGCCGGCGCAACCATGGCCTACATCGCCGACATGCGGCGCGCCGGGCGTTAGCCTTCTGTTGCACCAACCGCCACACCCGCGATCGCATCCCCACCCGCAGTGTCATCCCGGCGAAAGCCGGGATCCATCCTGAGATATTCCAGCCCCCACTACAGGCTGGCTTATCACAACAGTTTTCGGCGAATCCTGCCTTCATTGATGCGGTAATATGATACCCACTCCCTAAGTATCTGATTTTGCACCGTAAAATCATCCCTATTGACGGATCGGCAAAACCCTTCTACATCCCCGCTCGAACACGCCGCTTTCTCCTTGGACGAAGGCCGGCAAGCCTCAAGACTCTAGGAAGATCAAGCATGAGCACTTACTCGGCAAAACCGAGCGAGATCGAAAAGAAGTGGATCCTCATCGACGCCAATGGCCTCGTTGTCGGTCGCGTCGCCTCGATCATTGCCAGCCGCCTGCGCGGCAAGCACAAGCCAACCTTCACCCCCCACATGGACATGGGCGACAACATCGTTGTCATCAATGCCGACAAGGTGAAGCTGACCGGCCGCAAGCTGGACCAGCACAAGTTCTACTGGCACACCGGCTTCCCCGGCGGCATCAAGGACCGTACCGCCCGTGAACTGCTGGAAGGCCGTTTCCCCGAGCGCGTGCTCGAGAACGCCGTCCGCCGCATGATGCCCGGTGGCCCGCTGACCCGTGCCCAGCTCAAGAACCTCCGCGTCTATTCGGGCGCCGAGCATCCCCATGAAGCGCAGAACCCGGCCACGCTGGACGTTGCTGCGATGAATCCCAAGAATGCGCGGGTGAAGTAATATGGCTGAAACCATCAATTCTCTCGAAGACCTCGCGACCTCCACCGTCGCTCCGGCCATCAACACCGCTCCGGTCCATACCCAGAAGCTCGACGCCCAGGGCCGCGCCTACGCCACCGGCAAGCGCAAGAACGCCGTCGCCCGCGTCTGGATCAAGCCAGGCAAGGGCAAGGTGACCGTCAACGGCCGTGAGTTCGCGACCTATTTCGCTCGTCCCGTTCTGCAGCTGATCGTCAAGCAGCCAATCGTCGCGACCGAACGCAATGACCAGTACGACGTCGTCGTGACCGTTGCTGGCGGCGGTCTGTCCGGCCAGGCCGGTGCTGTCCGTCACGGCATCTCCAAGGCGCTGAACTTCTTCGAGCCATCCTTGCGCCCCGTGCTCAAGAAGGGCGGCTTCCTGACCCGCGACTCGCGCGTTGTGGAACGCAAGAAGTACGGCAAGGCCAAGGCTCGCAAGTCCTTCCAGTTCTCCAAGCGCTAAGCGTTCCGATCATGTCTGCCAAGGGCCGGGAAACCGGCCCTTTTCTTTGTCGGTGAGTGCCCTTCAGCCCGCGCTCCGCGCACCCCTCTTCCGGGGGGCATCGGGTAAGACATACTTGCCCGTTGGGGCTGTTTCGCCATAGCCTCCGGTGGTCGCGCGGCCGCGCGACGGAAAACATGAGCGGATCAAGGATTGCAATTGCTTCGTCAGCATCTGATCTAGCACTGCAATGCAATTGCTGGTCACCCGCTTCCACCTGCTTCTGCTCACCGTCACCATTGCCATCACCGGCGTGGCCTACCTGCG
>JAQGJI010000011.1 GCA_028290685.1 Devosia sp.
ATGCAGACGGAGCTCCTTGATAATACTTCAGCGCTTCGATCTGCTCGAGCAGATCAGCGCAATCAGCCTCAAGCTTGCGCAACCAATCTGTGACGGCATCCGGGGCACGGCCTTCCACAATCAGGTCGACCAGCTTTCCGATGGTCTGCTTAAGTTCATTGCTGCGCTGCTCGATGCTACCGCGTTGGTCGCGCTTGGTGGCTAGCAACTCCCGGCGTGTCTCATGATATCGCGCGACACAGGCGGCGATCATGTCTGGGTCGGCCAGATAGCCATCGAGTGCAGCAAGCATCCGATCCTTGACATGTGCCCGCGTTTCGGTGCGGTTGTTGTCGCAGTCGCGGCGTTCACGGTTGCCACTGCGCTCTCGCGGCCACGATGGGCCTGGTGGCCGAATGGCTCGGCGTGTCGGCGAACATGCTCGGAATGGCCGGAGCGGACTATGTGCAGTCGCTCGGATTTCCCGGCGAACGCTTCCTCGCAGTGGGCGGCATCCAGGTTTCGGCACGTTTGCCTCAGGCACCAATGGCAGCAGAGGATCGCTAACAAGCGACCCGACGCCGTTACCGGGTCGGAATGCGCGTGTTGACGCTCAAATGGTAACATCTAAGCAGCCAAGACGAATTTAGAGGGGGCGATTGTTGCGCGCTCTAGAAGACAAAAAATACAAAAGGCCCAGGTATTAGGGCCGTTTCCCACGAGCGACCTGCAAGCAGGCTAACGGCCTGCTCTTTACGTTCTGATGGTCGTTCGTTCGAGCATGCGGCACAATGCTTCAAACTAGGCACCGCTGGCCGCCACTTGACACACCGCACATCGCTCCTTTCGGGGATGCTGATGCCCGCGTCACATCTGGAAGTCGGTATGGCGAACTGAGGCCGCTCGACCGTAATGATCCTAACGATTCCCAGCCTTTGTCCTCACGATACGATTACCGTCGGCAGGCAATTGGCTGTCGGCGTTAATCGTATCGATAGACTTTGCCAAGGGCGTGGAGTGATGTTCAGGTTGAGCCCGCGCGGAGCAGCGTTACCCGGCAAGCCGCTCCCCAAATTAAGCTCATTGGCCGACACTTAGCACGGGCGTTCGCCGAATAGACGGTAGGTGACCGAGCGTGGCTTGTTGGCTTCTTCCGGCGTCGCAGGAACGAAGGAGGAAGTGCCTCCCGAAAGTTCGGCCGGCAGGATCATCACGCGAATAAAGGCGCTATTGCTGTCATGGATATTTTTGCCGATGACCCAGTCCTTACCGGTTTCGAACCAGGCATGCCCTGCATCGATCCGTTCGCTGTCTTCGCCGATGTAGGCATGCAGCCGCCCCTTGAGCAGGCGGCGGATACCGGGACCACGATGACCATGAAGCGGTGTCTGCGAACCCGGATTGGATTCCACGCGGTCGGCGCGGAAGATACGTTCACCCGAATAGGCCTGCGGCAGGCGACGGGAAATGACGAGGCTGATGCCGTCCCCCTCGAGAACCGGCTGCGTGATAAGCGCAAACTCGTAGAGCCAGGCCGTTCCGGCGCCAGACAGGCTAAAGGGCCCGGTGACAAAATGGCCGTTGTCGGCTTCGACCGGCTTACCATCGACGTCGGCAGTGCCGCTGGCGACGTAGACGAAAGCTACGCCAGTCACGGCGACGATCCGAGTTTCTGTAGCCAAAGCGAGGTCATAGACGCTGAGGCGATGCTGATTCAGTTCAAGCGCGGTCATTGCAAAAGTCTCATGGTAGGGGGCGGGAATAAGATCAACGGCGGGGCTGCGCCAAGTGCAGCATAGCCCCACCAATTGGGCTTTCCGGCTGCATGAAGAGCAACAGAATATTGAAATGGTTGTAATTGGGCAGCACGTGCACTTCCGGCTGGTTGCCGTGGCGATGCAGATGATGCGAATAGCGGAAGCTCTGGTCGATCCACTGCCAGGGCTCATTGCCCCCGACTATCACGGCGACTGGGCAATGCACCAGGGGTGTCCGCGTTTCGACATTGCGATTGGCGATGATTTCGGCGGTCAGATTGAGCTGGGCATTAACTGTGGTTAGCGCTGCCGGCGCAGGATCATAGATGCCGCTGACCGCCACCGCACCAACAAAGCACGACGGATCGACGCCACGGGCCGTCCAGTCGGTGGCGAGGACTTCGGCGACAAGATGGGCGCCGGCCGAGTGGCCGGAAAGGCTTATCGCGCCGGCGTCCCCACCGTAACTTGCAATGTTCTTTGCAACCCATTCCACACCGGCAAGCGCAGAATCCGCTACCTGGTCAAGAGTTGAGTGTGGGCATAGCTCGTAGTTCATAACGACGGCCGTGATGCCATGCCGCACCAGCATTCCCGCGATGAACGCATAGTTGGACTTGTCCTGCGCGCGCCAATAGCCACCATGCAGGTAGATGTGAACGGGGCGCGGCCCGTCGCCTGGTGCCGGGTAGATATCGAGCGTGTGCAGCTGGTGATCGCCATAGGCTATGTCGGCGTGACGCGGCAATTCGTTGAGTGCCTGCTCATTGGCCGGTTCGCGCAGGGCGCGATACTCGTTGAAATTGGGACAGGCATTTTGCGGGTTGTAGTGGCGCTCATGCTCTTCGGGCGTGAGGCTTTCCCAGATTTTTGCAGCGTTGGTCATAACCGTCCTGTGGTGATCAAAGCGAAGATTGGTTGGCACCATAACGCCCAAACAAATGCATTTTAAAGAGGCCTCTTGCGCTTCTGGTGAAAAATGGTTCACATATGATCCGGAATTGATCACTTTTGGCTGCGAGGGTTCGCCTTGAAGATAACCGCCATCCAGTTCGTTGCGCTTAGCGCTCCTCTCGGGGACGCCAAGCCCTACGGAATGTCGAAGTCGCTGGCGACCGGACGAGCTTCCACAGTGGTCAAGCTGACGCTGGAAAATGGCATTGTCGGCTTCGGGGAAGCCTGGGGGCTGCCGGCCTTCAATCGCGGTTATGAGAGCTTCCTCGCCAACTATCTGGTCGGCACCGACGTCTTCGACATCGAGCACGGCTATACGCGCATCATGGCCCGCCACTACCATTTTGGCATTCAAGGGCCGATGATGGCCTGCATCAGCGGCATCGACATGGCGGCTAAGGATGCCATGGGCAAGCTGCTGGGCCTGCCCGTCTGCAAGCTTCTGGGGGGGCAGCGGGTCAACTGCGTGCCGATCTATGCCTCGGGCGGCTATATCACCGAGACCCCGCGAGAAGATTACCGGGCGCAGATGGACCTGTTGGCAGCGGGGAACTACCCTGCCGTCAAGATCAAGATCGGCCTTGGCCCGGACAGCGACGAGGAGCGCGTTGCAATTGCACGCGAGATGCTCGGCGACGATGTCGAGCTGCTGGTCGATATCAATTCCAATTATACCTACGACCTGGCCGTGGAAAGCATGGAGCGGCTCGCCCGCTACCGTATCGGGTGGATGGAAGAGCCGCTAAACCCGGCCGACTTTAAGGGTTATGGGCGCCTGCACAAGCGCGCCCGCATGCCGATCGCCACCGGTGAGGCGCTCTACACCGTGTTCGACTTCAAGAACCTGGTCGATGCTGGCGGCGTCGATGTGCTGCAGCCCGACCTCAGCCTGTGTGGCGGTTTCTGGCAGGGTCGAAAGATTGCCGAACTGGCCTATGCCAACCACCTGCGCATGTCTCCCCATGTTTGGGGGGGCGCAATCGGGCTGGCTGCGGGCATCCACTTCATCGCTTCGCTGTCGGCCTTCCCGCATTCAGACAATATCCCTAAGCCGACGCTGCTCGAATACGATCTCGGCGCCAATCCCCTGCGTACCGAGCTGCTGAAGCAGCCGATCGTTGTGGAGAATGGTAGCATCGCCGTTCCGCAAGGGCCAGGCCTCGGTATCGAAGTCGATGAGGAGGCGCTGCTCCGATATGCTGCAGCCTGATGCCATCCAGCCCGCTGCCCAGCCCGTACTGAGCGTCACGGACCTCAAGACCCACTTCTTCACCGATGCTGGCGTGATCAAGGCCGTCAACGGCGTGACCCTGAGCGTCAACGAAGGGGAAACGCTCGCCATCGTCGGTGAATCGGGCTCTGGCAAGTCGGTCACCGGCTTGACTGTCATGCGCCTTCTGGCGCGGACCACCGCCCGGGTTGTGGGTGGCTCGATCCACTTTCACGGCCGCGACAATGTCAGCACCGACCTTCTGGCGCTAAGCGAGAAGGCGATGAGCCGCATTCGTGGGCACGACATCGCCATGATTTTCCAGGATCCGATGTCGAGCCTCAATCCGGTCTTCACCGTGGGCGATCAGGTCGGCGAGCCGCTCCGGGTACACAACAGGCTAAACAAGCGCGAGGCCCGGCTCCAGGCTATCGAACTGTTGCGCCAGGTGGGCATCTCCGGCCCCGAGAAACGCGTCGATGC
>JAQGJI010000081.1 GCA_028290685.1 Devosia sp.
AGCGACGCGGTGCCTTGACCAGATCAGCATCGTCTTAGTCTTATTTCGTGGTCAGGTTGTAATAGACCACGTCTGACGATGACCCCTGCACGAAGCCCTCTACATTGGCACGTTCCGCCCTCTGCCCGGTCGACTGGAACATGATGACATAGGGGCCCTCATCAAGAAGCTGCCGCTGCAGGTCGAGATAGGCCTGCTCGCGAGTGGCTTCGTCCCGCTCCGATGCGGCCTTGGCGACGGCCGCGGTCATCTCTTCGGACTGCCAAGAATTGCGCCATGCGAGCGGCTTGCCGGGTGCATCATCAGCATTGTTGACGTTGGTGACAAAGCCATCGGCGTTGGTGTGCGGGTCCATGTAGTCGGGGCCCCAGTAAACCATCAGCGCCTGATGCTTGCGCTCGCGGTACTTGGTCAGCATCGGGGCCATCTCGGACGAGACGATATTCACCGTGATGCCGGCTTCGGCAAACGTGGCCTGCACCGACTGGGCGAGATTGGTGAACGGTGCGAAGTTAGGGGCATCCAACTCTAGCGCGAAGCCATCAGGATAGCCCGCTTCGGTCAGCAGTTCCTTAGCCTTGGCAGGATCGTAGGTGTATGGGGTTTCATCCAGCGCGGCCCAGAAGCCTGAGGGCCAGAACGATTGATGGACTTGGGCGGCGCCCTTCATGAAGGAGTTCGCTATACCTTCGTAGTCCACGAGATAGCGCAGGGCCTGGCGAACCTTGGGGTCCTGCAGTTCCGGCACACTCTGGTTGAGACCGATATAGTAGAGCAGCGACTCAGGGATGGAGGTGACCCGGATATCGGCGTTACCCGACACGGCTTCGATCTGGTCCGGGGTCAGGTTGCGAGCGATATCCACGTCACCCTTTTCGAGCGCCAGCCGCTGGGCCGAGGCTTCGGGAATGTGCTGGATGACCACACGCTTGAGGTTGGCAGCGCCGCCGCGATAGTTCGGGTTGGCTTCCAGGACCACGGCTTCGTTTGGCGTCCATGATTTGACGACATATGCGCCCGAACCGGCTGAATTCGTCTTGAGCCAGTTATAGCCGAAATCGCCGTCAACCTCATGTCCCAGCGCGACCTTGGAGTCGACGACCGAGCCAACAACCGAGCCGAGCAGGGCATAGACCAGCGAGGGCGCGAAATCGGTTTCGATGGTGACGACCAGAGTTGACTCGTCAGGGGCGGTCACCAGCGTGTCGATATTGTCCACCGTCCAGCCAAGCTGGGACAGCAGGAACACCGGCGTTTTTTGCAGCTTGATCACGCGCTGCAGCGAAAAGGCGGCATCAGCAGCGGTGATCGGGTTGCCGGAGGCAAAGGTCTGCCCGGCCCGAATCTTGAAGGTAAAGGTCTTGCCGTCTTCGCTGACGGAAACGCTTTCTGCAACACCGGGGGCAAGCTTCGTCACGTCTGTCGGTTCAAACCGCATGATGCGGTCGTAGGTATTGGCGAGCACTTCGATTCCCGAAAGCTCATAGGCTTCGGCAGGGTCGAGCGAGATGATGTCGTCGATCTGTTTGGCAACCACCAAGGTATCGGCGGGGGTGGCGGCCACTGCGGAAAGCGGCGCCGCAACCAGCGCGGCCGCCAGCAAGGCGGATCTTAGGATTTTCAGCATGTAGTTCTCCCTGGAACTCGAGTCTTTGCGACTTGAAGGATCTTCGCGGCAGACGGGTTATCTGAGACGTTTTTAGCCTGTCTTGCAAGCCGCCTGCTGCTAGGCATTTGATCGCTGAAAGCCACGGCTGGCCGCAACCAGCTTTCGCGTATATTCGGCTGTAGCCGTACCGCCTTGCAGCGCGTCAGCAGTGACGATTTCCACCAGCCGCCCAGACTGCATGATGGCGACACGGTCGCAGAGATGCACAACCACCGCCAGGTCGTGGCTGACCAGGATACTGGTCAGGCTGTAGCTCCGCCGCAGCCGGGCCAGCAAGTTGAGGATCTCGGCCTGGATCGAAACATCAAGGGCGGAAGTGGGCTCGTCCATCAGTAGCACGGGCGGTTGCAAGATAAGAGCACGAGCGATTGCCACACGCTGGCGTTGTCCGCCCGAGAGTTGGTGCGGATAGCGGAAACGGTGGATCGCCTGGAGCCCCACATCGGCCATCGCGGCTTCGACCTTCTCGTCTTTGCTGCCAACGCCGTGGATACTAAGTGGTTCGCGCAAGATGTCATCGACGGTTTGCCGGGGATGAAGGGACGCGTATGGGTCCTGGAAGACAAATTGCATCATGCGTCGGTCAGCGCGACTGCGTCGTTGCGCCGCCGCACGGCCGTTGACCTCAAGGGCAGTACTCGTAGACTGCACAAGGCCCGCTATGGCCTTGAGTACGGTGGATTTACCCGATCCGGACTCCCCGACTATACCGAAAGTTTCTCCGGCGGCGACATCGAACGAGATGCCTTGCACGGCATGGATCTGTCGGTTGCCAACATTGAATGTGACGCGAAGATCCTCAACGGTGATCATTGGAGCCACTCCGGGTCACGCATCACGGTAGCAAGCTCGTCCCGGCGGACATCGAGCGAAGGCGTCGCAGCGACCAGCCCGCGGGTATAAGGATGCTTGGCTTGCTGCAGATCCTGCGCTAGGCATTCTTCCACCACCCGCCCGCCATACATGATGAGCACGCGATCGCAGAAACTCGAGACCACGGTGAGATTGTGGCTGATGAAGATCAGGCCCATGCCGCGCTCTCGAACCAGGTCGTCGAGGATGCGCAGAACCTCGTTCTGTACAGTGACGTCGAGGGCAGAAGTGGGCTCGTCCGCGATCAGCAGGTCGGGTTCGGCGATCAGCATCATGGCGATCATCACCCGCTGTCCCATGCCGCCCGACAATTGGTGCGGATAAAGCTGGTAAACCACTTCGGGATCGCGGATCTGCACGGCCTGCAACATGTCGAGCGTCCGCCGCTCCGCATCCTTTCGGCTGGTTCGCAGATGCAGAAAACAGGTTTCCGCGATCTGGTTACCTACGGTCTTGACCGGGTTCAGAGAGTATTTCGGGTCTTGCATCACCATGGAAAGGCGCCGACCGCGCAAGTTCTGCCATTCCCGCTCGGTGCAGGCGAGCAGATTTGTGCCGGCATACGACATCTTCCTGGCGCCGACGATACTGGGCCGGGGTACAAGGCCGAGTAGTGCTCGCCCCAAGGTTGATTTGCCTGACCCGGATTCTCCCACGATGCCAAGGCGCTCACGGCCAAGCGTGAACGAGACATTGCGTACGGCCCGTGTGACGCCGGTGCGGCCCGGGTAGGTGACTTCGAGGTTTTCAACGGTCAGCAGCGGTTCGGTCATGTGGATTTCGGATCGAAAACATCGCGCAGCCCGTCACCGAGCAGATTGAAACCAAGGCTGACGATGAAAATGGCCAGACCCGGAATGGTAGCAACCCACCATTGATCGAGGATCACGTCACGGCCCGCCGAGACCATGGCACCCCATTCTGCAGTGGGGGGCTGCGCGCCAAGTCCCAGGAAACCCAGACCCGCTGCCGTGAGGATGATCCCAGCCATGTCGAGCGTCAGCCGCACGATAACTGAGGACAGGCATAGGGGCACAATATGACGGAAGAGGATCCGCCAGGTCGAAGCGCCCTGCAGCACCGTAGCCTGGATAAAATCGCTGCGTGCGATGGTCATCGTCTCGGAGCGCGCAATTCGAGCGTAGGCCGGCCAAGCAGTCAGGGCAATGGCGATGACCGCGTTTTCAATGCCCGGGCCCAGTGCTGCGGCGAAGGCCAGGGCCAGGATGAGCTTTGGGAAAGCAAGAAAGATATCGGTGATGCGCATCAACACCGTGTCAATCCAGCCCCCGAAATAGCCTGCGACTGTACCCACGGCCAGCCCGATCGGCACCACGACCACTGAGACCAAGGCAACAATAGTTAACGTCACACGGGCCCCGAATAGGGTGCGTGCATAGATGTCCCGGCCGAGTTCATCGGTACCAAACCAATGGAGGGACGAGGGTGCGGCAAGTCGATTTGCCAGATCTGGCCGCAAGGGCGTTTGCCCCATAGCCAGCCAAGGCGCAAAAACCGCTGCAAGCACAAGGACAACAACGATCAGAAGTCCAGCGAGCGCTGCTGGATTGACCAAGATGGTGCGAACAGCCCGGTAGGTATTGCCAAGGATTGCCTGGCGCCGGGACGCAGGCGCCTCACTCATCAACCAATGTCCCAGCGTATCGGTCACGATGTCCTTAATCGCGGGTCAAAAACCCGGTAGAGCAGGTCGGAGATCAGATTGACGCCAATGAATACCGTCCCGACAACGATCGTGCCGCCCAGCACGGCATTCATGTCACTGTTGAACATTGCACGGGTGATGTAGAGGCCCAGCCCCGGCCAGGCGAACACAGTTTCGGCCAACACTGACCCTTCCAGCAAAGAGGCATAGCTGAGGCCGATCACGGTAATCAGCGGCACCATGATGTTGGGAAAAGCGTGCCTCCACACCGCTCCCCAGTAGGAATTTCCCTTGATGCGCGCAGCGATAATATACTCCTGGCTTAGCTGGTCGATCATGAAGCTGCGCGTCATGCGGGCGATATAGGCTAGGGAATAATAGGCAAGAATGCTCGCCGGCAGGATCAAATGGCCGAAAGCATTAGCAAATATCTCCCAATTTCCTTCAAGTGCGGAGTCGATGAGGATTATCCCAGTCCGTGTCGTGACCACGCCATTGTAGAACACGTCGAGCCGCCCGGTTCCCGATACCCACCCCAGCTTGCCGTAGAAGAAGAACAGCCCTACCAGCCCAAGCCAGAATACCGGCACCGAATAGCCGAATAGCCCGACGACACGGATCACATGATCCGGCCAGCGCCCCTTGCACGCCCCGGCGATGACCCCTGCAGGCACACCGAGCAGCACGCCTATCACCGTCGCAATCGTTGCGAGTTCAAAGGTTGCGGGAAAAACGCGGATCAGGTCAGTCAATACCGGCTGCCCTGTGAGCACCGATACACCGAAATCCGCGCTCAGCAAGCGCTTTAGATAGATGCCGTACTGCACCCATATGGGTTGATCGAGACCCAGCGCTTTGTACGCGAGATCGTAGACCTCCTTGGTCGCCTTGTCGCCGACGAGCGCGAGTACGGGGTCGATATTGGTCATCTTGCTGATGAGGAAGGTGACGGCTGTAAGGCCGATGAAGGTAATGATCAGACTGAACAGAAAGGATATGACGCTACGAGCGATCGAGGTGAGGTAATGTCTCCGACCGACCTGCCCTATGGTTCCCGTGCTGCTCAAGCGGTTCTGTCCCCGTCAAAAAGTAGCGTCATGGCGCAGCAAAGACGGGCGGGAATAGCGAGCCTTTCTTCTGCGGCGGTAACCCGCTCCGGCGTGAAGTGCCCCTCTTTGTCGAGGATATTGATAGTGGCCACAAGATCGTCTTCCAGCAGAACGGGCAGGTTGATGACCGAACCGCAACCCAGTGAGGCTATAAGGGGATAGTCGGGAAACACCTTGGCG
>JAQGJI010000203.1 GCA_028290685.1 Devosia sp.
GCCGCTCTCGATCAGGCGCTTGGCGATGGCAAATCCCAGCCCCTGGGCTCCGCCGGTTACGACGGCTGCCTGGTTGGAAAGGTCTATGGCGTTCATCTGGGTCTTCCTGTGTCGAATTTTGGTAAAGGGGCGCTGGTGCCGCTCAGCAGGCGCTCCATGTTGTCGTGGAGCATGGCCCTGTGCGCCCCGGCCGGAAACGGCGCATGGCGCGTGAGCATGGACAGGGTCTGCCCATAGGTCATGTGGCGCCGGCTCACCGGATAATCGGATCCCCACACGATGCGGTCTGCTCCAAAAGTCGCCAGCACCGGGGCCCACTGGGGCTGAGCATCGGGGTAGGGAAATTCATGCGGGGGCAGGGTGATGTTGCCCATGCCCGAATATTTGAGGTGGATATTGGGGCAACTGGCCAGGGAAATGACGGGCGTGCCGGGATCGGTGCCATCGGCGTGGCGGTCGCCCAGATGGGCGAGATGATGCAGCAGGATCTGCAGCGAAGGCAGGCGGATGGCGAGCGCGCGCACGGCCCCGATCTGGTGGGGAAGCGCCGACAGGCTCAGAAGCAGCGATCGCTCGGCCGCCAGTTCCATGAAGGGCAGGCCTTCCGGCCCGGTCAGCCAGCTCCCGTCTTCGCTTGCGTCCAGGTAATGGGTGAAACCGGTAAAATCCCAGCGAGCCAGGGCTTGCTCGAGCCGTTGCACGGCGCCGGGGGTCCGAAATTCGGGCGCCCAGCGACATTCGAGGTCCGGGAACACGTGGAAGCGGCCGGGGTGACGCGCGGCGGTTTCGAAGGCATAATCCACATTGCGCGCATTGTCCCCGATCCGGGCACAGATGACCACCGCCCGCTCCACCCCGTGCAGATCCATCTCGAACAGCAGTTGTTCGGCACGGGCGCGGGTTCCGGGATCGGGAACCGGCGGCTGGTATGGCCACTGCTCCCAGATATGGACATGGGCATCGATGGTCATGGAACCAGCGCATCCGCTTTGGCCTGGCTGACCGCCAGCTGGATCTGCGCGGCGGTCACGGCCGTTTGGCCGGCCCGGGCAGGCCCGGCGACGGCGCGGTGCGGCCCGGTGGGGTAAAGCAGGACCGGATCCTCGGGCGCCAACACCGGGGTGCGCGCGTCATCCAGGTTCCAGGGGGTGTCGGGATCGGGGGAGGGCACCGCTTCGATCAGCGAGCGGGTATAGGGGTGAGCAGGGTCGTGGATGACCTGTTCAGTGGCGCCCACTTCCATGATCTGCCCGCCATGCAGCACCACGATGGAATCGGCCACCTGATAGGCCGTGGTCAGGTCGTGAGTGACATAGATCAGTGAAATGCCGCGGCTGCGATTGAGCTCGTAGAGGATCTCGAGGATTGTCGAGCGCAGGGAAGCGTCGACCATGGACACCGGCTCGTCGGCCAAAATGACCTCGGGCTCAAGCAGCAGGGCGCGAGCAATCATCACGCGCTGGCGTTGTCCGCCCGAAATCTGGTGCGGGTATCTTCCCAGCGTCTGGGCGGGATTGAGCCCGACGCTGCGCAGCGTTGTTTCGATCTTGTCGTAGGACTGTTCGCGCGAGGCGGAAAGCCCGAAGGCCTTGAGCGGGGCCAGCAAGGGATGGTCGATCTTGTAGAATGGATTAAAGGCGTCGAACGGGTCCTGGAAGATGGCCTGGACTTCGCGCCGAAACCGTTTCTGCCCGGCGCCGTCCATCCTGGAAAGCTGCTGGCCGTCATAAACCACCTCGCCGCTGGTGGGGTGCTGGAAGCCCAGCAGCATGCGCAGCAGCGTGGTCTTGCCGCTGCCGCTTTCGCCCACCACCGCCGTGATGGCGGGATGAGCGCCGCCGGCCGCCAGCGACACATTGGCCAGGGCGCGCTTGCCAGAGAACCACACGGAAGCATCCCGCACTTCAAGCAGCTTGGCCATGGGTCACGTCCCTTCCTGGACTGCCGCGGGCCGCACCGGCCGCGCCGCGCCGGAGCGGAAGGATTTGAGCCGGTCAAACGAGGGCAGGGAGTTGATCAGCATTCTGGTGTAATCGTGCTGGGGGTTGGCAAAGATGTCGCGAACCGGGCCCGTTTCCACCAGCTTGCCCTTGTACATGACGCCCATCCGGGTGACGAAATGGGCCATCAGGGCCATGTCGTGGCCGATGAGGATGACGGCGGCACCAAGGTCCTGCTGGACGCGGCCCAGCGTGGCGAGCACCTGCTTTTGCACGATCACGTCGAGGGCACTGGTCGGCTCGTCGGCCAGGATCAGCGAGGGCCTGAGGGCGATGCCCATGGCGATGCAGACGCGCTGCTTCATGCCGCCGGAAAGTTCGTGCGGGTAGCGATGGCGCATCTCGGGCGTCAGCCCGACCTGGCTCAGCAGGCCGGAGATGACCTTGACCCGCTGCTGCCCGGTGTGGCGCACGCCGTGGTCATCGAAAATGTCGCCCATCTGCTCGCCGATGCGCAGCACCGGGTTGAGCGAGCTCATGGCGCCCTGCGGCACCAGTGATATTTCGGCAAAGCGCAGGCTGCGATACTCGGCATCCGACACCGCCGCGAGATCGCGCCCGTTGAGGCGCATGCGGCCCGAGCTTACCCGCCCGCCCCGCAACATGCGCATCAGCGCCAGAATGGTGGTGGACTTGCCCGAACCAGACTCGCCCACAAGGCCGAAGAGCTCGCCAGGGACGAGCGAAAAGCTGACATCATCGACGGCGCGAAACACGCCGCCCCTGGTGCCATAATCAATGACCAGCTGGTCGACCTCGAGAAGGGGTGCGCTCATCAATTGGCCCCCAGCCGCTTGTTGACAAAGGAATCCATGCCCGCCGAAGTCAGCATCAGGCCGACGAAGATCGTGGCGATGGCCAGGATGGGCGGACCCCACCACCACCACATGCCGCGGATGATGGCGCCGTAGAACTGGGCCCAATAGATGGTCATGCCCAGCGTCAGCTCGTTCTGCGGGCCAAGGCCCAGCGCTTCCAGCCCCACCGTCGCGAGCATGGCGTTGGAAACGGTGATCACGAAGCTGGCGGCGATAAAGGGCAGCAGGTTGGGCAGCACCTCGACGAACACGAGCTTGAGCCCGGATGTGCCGTTGAGGCGGGCCACCTGCACATAGCCGCGTTCCCGCAGCGACAGGGTCTGCGCCCTAATAGTGCGGGCGGCCACCATCCAGGACAGGGTGGCAACGATCACCGCCATCAGCTCCACCGTCATTTCGCGGACATTGGCTGCGACCAGGACGAGAATGGCGATGCCAGGAATGGTCATCATCACATCCGAAGCGAGACGGATCACGGTGTCGACCCAGCCGCCGACAAAACCGGCGACGAGCCCGAGAGCCACCCCGACCGAAAGGCTGATCAAACCGGCGGTGAGGCCGATGCGCAGCGTTTGCGGCATGGCCAGGATCATCACCGTGAACATGTCGCGCCCCTGCCCGTCGGTGCCGAACCAGTGCTCTGGCGTGGGCGCGGAGCGGGGGATGGTCGCGCCGACGCGGCTTTGGGCGAAGTCGACGAAGAAGGGGCCAAGAACGGCCAGCAGGCAGATGGCCAGCATCAGCGCGAGCCCCAGGAACAGGGTCTTGTTGCCCGCGAGTTCGGAAGCAAAGGAGGACAGGCGGCCCATGGTCATTTTCCCTTCGCGATGCGCGGATCGATCAGCGGGTAGATCAAATCAAGGATGAACATGGCGATGGCGATCGAGACCGACAGCAGCAGCACGATGCCCTGGATCACGAAGTAATCCTTGGATTGGATGGCCTGGTAGAGCCGAAAACCAATGCCGGGATAGGAGAAGATGACCTCCACCAGAATGGCCCCCGAAACAATATGGCCCAGCGCCATGGCCAGCTTGGTCATCTGCGGCAGCAGGGCATTGCGCATGCCGTAGCGCAGGAAGATGCGCCTTGGCTTGAGCCCCTTGGCGTCGGCCAGCGCGATATAGTCCTCGCCCAGCACCGACACCATCATGCCGCGCATGCCGATAGCCCAGGCGCCGATCTCGGCGATGATGATCGACAGGAGGGGCAGGGTGGCATGCCAGGCAATGGCGCGGATGGTTTCCAGGTTGAAGCCCGCGCTCATGCCGAACGGCATGCCGCCGCCGGCCGGAAAGATCCTGAACACCACGGCAAAGAAGTACAGCAGGATCATGCCGATCAGGAAGTAGGGGACCGAGGACAGCAGCAGCACGCCCGAGCCGAAGCTCTTGAGGATGCGGGGGCTGCGCGGCCAGCCCATCAAACCGCCCAGCAAGGTGCCGACGGTGAAGCTAACGAGGGTGGCAAAGCCCAGCAGGCCCAGCGTCCAGGGCAGGCCGGCCAGGATGGCGTCCCCCACCCGTTCGGGGTAGTTGGTCAGCGAAAAGCCCAGATCGAGGCTGAACACGGACTGCCAATAAGCCAGGTATTGCGTGAAGATGGACTGGTCGAGCCCGAACCGCGCTCGATAGGAGGCGACCATCGCGCCGACATCGCCCATTGCCCCGCCGCCCGAAGCCATCAGCTGGTTGAGCTGGTTCTCGATCGGATCGCCCGGCATCAGGCGCGGCAGGGCAAAATTGATCGATAC
>JAQGJI010000209.1 GCA_028290685.1 Devosia sp.
CCGACCCGCGCGACGTTGCAGTGGAGGGGTGGGAGAGTGGTTAAATCCATCAGACTGTAAATCTGACCGCTTAGCGTACACTGGTTCGAATCCAGTCCCCTCCACCATCGCGCTTTTCTCATCCCGTGCCATCGTCTTTGCGGCAAGAGCAAACCGGCAGCTTTCTTTCCGGCTGCATCGCCTGAACGCCTCCGGCAGCCCTGCATGTTCGCTCTGGCTGTGAAAAGACCGCGTGATCCTCAAAGCCCGGTCGGATTGCCCCTTTGCAACCCAGCCTTCGAGGCAGCGGGAAGAGCTTGAAGGGCAAGTGCCGCTTTCAGCTGGCAACCCTCCCGATTGCAGCCGGTGCTACAAAATCCCCGCACCGCGCTTGCTGGCTTGGCGCAAAAACGCTACGCCTCCCCCATGAGCTTCAACAAATTTCCGCCCAAGCCGCGCTATGATCCCGATGACGGCCCGGTCTACCTCTATGGCTTGCACACGGTGCGCGCAGCGCTCGATAACAAGAACCGCATCAAGAAGGTGCTGCTCGCCACGCCGAACGCCCTGATGCGCCTCAAGGAAAGCGGGGAGATCGGCAAGGTGCCGGTCAAGGAGATCACCCCCAAGGAACTCGACCGGTTGCTGGGCGAAGACGCCGTGCACCAGGGTGCGGCGCTGGAGGTCGATCCGGTCGGCCGCTTCGGTCTTGATGAAATCAGCCCGCTCAAGCTCGTGGTCGTGCTCGACCAGATCACTGACCCCCACAATGTGGGCGCCATTTTGCGCACCGCCTGTGCCTTTGGCGCCGATGCCGTCATCACCACGGCGCGTCACTCCCCGCGTGAAACCGGCGTCATGGCCAAGTCGGCATCGGGTGCCCTGGACCTCGTTCCCATGATCGAGGTGCGCAATCTGGCCGATGCGCTGGAAAAACTCAAAGGCCGGGGCATGCTGGTGCTCGGCTTTGATTCCGAGGCGGAGCAGCAACTGGCGCCGCGCCAGGGCGATCAACCGCTGGCGATCGTCATGGGAGCGGAAGGCAAGGGCTTGCGGCAACGGACGCGCGAATTGTGCGACGAGATGGTCAAGCTCGACATGCCCGGCCCGATCAAGTCGCTCAATGTCTCCAACGCTGCCGCCATTGCCTTGTTCGCGGCCACTGCGGGCCGGTCTCCATGAGCCAGTTTTCGCCTTTCGCCATGGCATTGCGCTTGTCCGGCGTGACCCTGGGGCAATGGGAAGTCGATGCTGCGCTCAAGCAATTGACCAGCCGCTATGAGCCCGAAGACTCCGAGCAAAGTTTTTATGCGCAGGTCGATCTGCCGGTGAACAATCCCGTACGGGCGCTGCTGGAGTTCGCCGAGCGATCCGGCGCCGCCATTGCCACCATGCTGGACGACCGCCGGATCGGCAAGGCGGTGCTCGATTTGGCGTTTGACTACCCCGAGCACGGCGAAGCGATGTCTACCCGCCTGCCCGCCCATGTGGCGGCAGCAATCGCCGAACACGGGATCGATATCGAGATATCGGTCTATCTCACCGACGTCGAGGACGACGAGGAAGACTGACGCGGAGCCGCGGCCGTCAGCAACCGGCCAGGGTTTTTGCCCGGCGTCCCAGAGTATCGAGGGCGCTCAGAAAGGCGGAGCGATCCGCTGGGCGGAAGCCTGGATTGTAGCCCTTGATATCGCCGGTTTCGCGCAAGTGCTGGTTGAGATCGCGCATGGCAAGCGCCATGCCGATGGAGGCCGGTGTAAAAGGCTTTCCGGTAAAGCCCAGCACATGACAGCCTTTGTCGATGACACGGCTGGCAAGGGGAATATCGGCCGTCAGCACGATATCGTTGGCATTGGCGTGCTCAACGATCCAGTCATCGGCAGCGTCGGCGCCCGCTGGCACGACGACGATGCGCACCATGGGATCGCGGGACGGCCGGACGCCGCCATTGCTGACCAGGGTGATCAGCAGACCCAGCCGTTCGGCAACGCGCATGGCCTCGTCCTTGACCGGGCAGGCATCGGCATCAACAAAAATGCTTGGCGCTGTTTGGCTCATCTGCGTGCAATCTCATCCATGGGCTCAAGAACCGGGTGGAGCCGGGTGTCGAGGGCAAACGCCTCTTGCGCGCGTAGGCGATAGGCGTCGCTGGCGGGTGCCGCGGTGAAAACCAGGTTCCAGCTATTGGGCGACACGACGCTGGGGACGAGCACAAATCTGTGCGCGGCCAGAAGGGCGTCGCCAAAGGCCTGCTGCCCGGCGCTGGGTGGCCCCGAGCGGAGCCAGTTCGGGTTGGGCAATTCGTCGGGTTGCACGACATGGACGTCGGCCGGGTTGGTGATGTGAAACGAGGTCAGCACATGCGCCACAGTGTCCATGCGCTTGAAGCCGCGATGCACTGCCACTTCGAGAATGGTGGTTGCAGGATCAAGCGCACAATAAACCGCACGTACGCCAAGACTGTTCCAGCGCCCGCCAAAGCGGAAGGCTCCTTCCCCACTGTCCCAGGTCGGGGCGAACGGGCGCGCGTCAATGCGCCAGCCGATCAGTTCGGTGCCGCCGAGGGGACCCGGAAGCGGTGGGTTCACACATAAACCCCGTATTGGATTTGGCCCAGAAAGGTTTCCACCAACTCGGTGCCAGCCGCCGTGGTCAAAAGATCGATGGGCTTCTGCCCGTTTAGGCCGATGGCCGGTTCGCTGAGCCATTCCTCCGCATCGCGCTGGCTGCCCATGACTTCGGTGGCTTTGGCAAGGATCTCGGCGAACCGCCAGACGCGGCCGCTTTGATCGACACTAAGCGGCTGGCTCGGATCCGCCCGCCGGCGCTGCAGCGTGCGCAGACTCATGCCGATCGCTTTTTCGAGGGCAGCGCCATCAAGCACCTGCAAGCGCCGCTCCAGCTGGGTCAACGCATCGCCAGGCAGGCCGGCCAGCAGCATTTCATGGGCGTCGAACGCCGTGCCCAAGCGCCGCTTGAGCACGCGCGAGCCGCCCAGCAAATGGCCGACTCGGTCCAGCTCCGTCCCAAATGGCATTTGAGGCGCTTCAGCAAAGCCGGCCATGATGAACCTCCGTCACGTGACAGTTTTATAATGACACGTGACGCTGGGGGTTGCAATGATTGTTAGTAGACCACGACGCTGCGGATGCTTTCACCCGAATGCATCATGTCAAAGCCCTTGTTGATGTCGTCGAGCCGCAGGGTATGGGTGATCATCGGATCGATCTCGATCTTGCCATCAAGATACCAGTCGACGATCTTGGGCACGTCGGTGCGGCCCCTGGCCCCGCCGAACGCCGTGCCCATCCAGGTGCGCCCGGTGACCAGCTGGAACGGACGGGTGGCGATTTCCTTGCCAGCCCCGGCCACCCCGATCACCACCGATTTGCCCCAGCCGCGATGGCTGGCTTCCAGCGCCTGGCGCATCACCGTGGTGTTGCCGGTGCAGTCGAAGGTGTAATCGGCCCCGCCGATCAGATCGCCCCGCCGCTTGGTCAGGTTGACCAGATAGGGGACGATATCGCCCTCGATCTCCTTGGGATTGACGAAATGGGTCATGCCGAAGCGCTCGCCCCAGGCCTGCTTGTCATTGTTGAGATCAACGCCGATGATCATGTCGGCCCCGGCCAGCCGCAGCCCCTGGATGACATTGAGCCCGATGCCGCCCAGGCCGAACACCACAGCGGTCGATCCAATCTCCACCTTGGCCGTGTTGATGACGGCGCCAATACCGGTGGTAACGCCGCACCCGACATAGCAGACCTTGTCGAACGCCGCGGCCGCATCGATCCGGGCGACGGCGATTTCGGGCAGGACAGTGAAATTGGAAAAGGTCGAGCAGCCCATGTAGTGAAAAATGGGCTTGCCCTCGAACGAGAACCGCGAGGTGCCGTCGGGCATCAGCCCCTGCCCCTGCGTGGTGCGAATGGCAGTGCACAGATTTGTCTTGCCCGAGCGGCACGAATAACACTCCCGGCATT
>JAQGJI010000098.1 GCA_028290685.1 Devosia sp.
GAGGAGTTCATCCAGCCCTCGATGGTGCCCGAAAGGCTGGGATAACCCTTGGCAACGTTTTCGCCAACAGCGCCGATATAGCCGGCGGCGGCGACGCGCTGGCGCAGGGTAACGCCCAGATCGTGGCTCATGGTATCTCTTTGCGCCATCAGGCGGGCCTGCGAGCGGGCAGCGCTCGCAAGAAACCGATTATAGGCCCATGGCGGAGCGCCATTGGCGGCCCGCACCGCGTTGATGGCCGCCAGGATTTCCCCATCGGTCAGGGTTTCGGGCGTCGCACTGGCACTCCTGGGCAGCATCGGAATGGTGCTGGCGCAGGCCGACAGGGCCGCGGCTGAAGCAAGAACAAGGAAACCGCGGCGGGTGAATGTCAGCATGCTCATTGCGGGATCAGGCTTGATCATAGGCGGTCAGGAGCAGCGGCAACATGGCCAGCTGGCTCGTAATGGGTTGCTCATGCTGCAGGGCCCAGCATGCCGACAGCGCCGCGTGGGCAGCCGCCCAGCCCAGGATGCGCTTGCGGGGAAAACCCAGGCGCTGGGAAAACAGTTCTGACATGGCGGCGATCCGGCGCGGGTCCTTGACCAGCTCGTCTGCCCCCGTGGGATTGTTCAAGGCGTTTGCCACTTCATAAACCGGGTCCCCCAAAAGGGCGCGCGGATCAATGGCCAGCCAGCCGCGCGGGCTGGAAATGATGTTGTCGTGGTGCAGATCGCCATGGAGGGGAACCTGCGCGCTCGGGCGGTCGAACAGGGTCAGCGCCACTCCGGCAGCGCGGGCGAACAGATCGCGCGCGGTATAGGGCCAGGCCCGGACGTTGGTGGCAAAGAGCGGCGCGAAATGGTCGCGCAGGGGCAGCAAGTCCCTGGGGGCATCGGGGCGTGGGCGATGCAGATGGCCCACCAGCGTGGCAAGGGCTATGCTGGCCTCCTCATCGCGCCCTTGCCGGACGGCGTCGCCCAGCGGAATGCCATCCAGCCATTCCATGAACAACGTGCCCGCGTGACGATCAAAGACGGTCGCCGCCCCCTCTCCGCCATACCAGTTCATCAGCTCGCCGCCACGCTGTTCGGCGTCGCCCTTGCCTGTCTTCAGGATCTTGAGAACTGCAAAATTGCGGCCGTTCTGCTCGACGCGGAAAATCCAGCTTGTTGCGGTTTCGGCAATGGGAACAGCCTTGGTCAACGACCAGCGGATCAGGGCGCGGCTGAGTGCGGTTTCGACGGGCGACTGATTCATCATAAAGCCATTAGAGCAGAAGGCGCGCCGGGATTGAACTGTCCCGCGCTCTTGGCTGTTAAACTTGCCCAAATGGTGGCGTCAACCATTGAGTAACATTGCTGGTTTCCCCAACAGCAACCTTAAGCAACGGAACTTGGCTCTGGAAGCATTTTCTTATGGGCGCTGCGCGCACAGTAGCGGCTCAGACGAAGTCAGTTGGAACAGGGGGTCCCAGATGACGCAACAGGCTTACGATAAACGCCGGGACCGGCTCAACGACATCCTGGCCGCCGACGAGACGCGCACCGGCATAGTGCGGCAGATCATCAATGGGTTCAGCGGGCTGTTGCTGTTGCTGGTAACAGGACTGGTCATCGTGCTGCTGGTGTTGTGGCGCTCGCCTTGACAAGTGCCGGGTTTGCTCTTTCCCGGCGCGGCTAAGCAGACCGAAGCCGTGGGGCCTTGCGACAGACGATAACGCCCACCTTGAGGCTATAGCGCAATCTCAGGATGGGTCCCGGCTCAAGGCCGGGACAACACCCCTGGGATGATAAAGGACGAACGCCCGCCTCAATCCTCGTCGCTCGCCATTTGCTGCAGGACGGCGCCTTTGCCGCGCAGGCGAAAGTAGAGAGGGATCAGCACGGCCATGGCAGCAATGACATAGAGGGTGATGGCAATTGGCGAAGCGATCAGAACACTGGGATCGCCCTGACTGATGGCGAGTGCACGGCGCAGTTGCTGCTCGGAAAGTGGCCCCAGGATCAGCCCGATCACCACCGGGGCAATAGGGTAGCCGAAGCGGCGCAGCCCAAAGCCCAGGAAACCGAAGGCGAGCAAGATCAAGAGCTCGAACGAGAATGGAATCGGCCCGAGCCGGCCCGACATAGCCCCGTTCGCGCCCAGTGTGCCCAGGGTGGCAAAAGTCAGAATACCCGCATAAAGCCAGGGCTTGGGGATGGTCAGCAGCTTCACCCAAAGCCCGATCAGGGGCAGGTTCAGCACCAAAAGCATGAAATTGGCGACCAGCAGGCTGGCGACGAGAGACCAGACCAGGGGAGCGTTGTTGGCAAACAGCAGCGGGCCTGGCTGCAGGCCGAACTGCTGGAACCCTGCCAGCATGATGGCAGCGGTGGCCGAAGTGGGCAGGCCCAGGGTCAAGAGCGGCACGAGGGTTCCAGCGGCCGAAGCGTTGTTTGCCGCTTCCGGACCGGCCACCCCCTCGATGGCGCCCTGCCCGAATTCTTCAGGATGCCTGGAAAGCTTGCGTTCGGCGGCATAGGAAAAGAAGGTGCCGATTTCGGCACCGCCGGCGGGCATGGCGCCGATGGGAAAGCCGATGAACGTGCCGCGCAACCAGGCAGGCCAGGAGCGCTTCCAGTCGTCCAGCGTCATCCACACCGAGCCCTTGACGGCCAGCACCTCTTCCTTGAGGTGGGTGCGCGAGGAGGCAATGGCCAGCGTTTCCCCGATGGCGAACAGGGCTACGGCAAGGGTCGTGACTTCGATGCCGTCAAGCAGATCGGGGATGCCGAACGCCAGGCGCGCCTGACCGGTTTGCAGATCGATGCCGATGACGCCAAGGCCAAGCCCGATAAACAGCGCCGTGACGCCGCGCAGGGCGCTGTCGCCAAAGGCCGCCGACACGGTGACGAAAGCCAGCACCATGAGTGCGAAATAGTCGGCAGGACCAAATGCCAGTGCCGCCTTGACCACCCAGGGGGCGACAAAGGCCAGGGCCAGGGTGGCGATCAGGCCCGCCACGAACGAGCCTATGGCAGCCGTGGCCAGGGCCGGTCCGCCACGGCCCTTGCGGGCCATCTTGTTGCCCTCGAGCGCGGTAACGATGGAGGCGCTTTCGCCGGGCGTGTTGAGCAGGATCGAGGTCGTCGAGCCGCCATACATGCCGCCATAGTAGATGCCGGCAAACATGATAAGCGAACCGGTGGGATCGAGCCGGTAGGTCACGGGCAGCAGCAGCGCCACGGTAAGCGCCGGGCCGATGCCGGGCAGCACGCCGACGGCGGTGCCAAGGGTGACGCCGATCAGGGCATACAGCAGGTTTTGCGCCTGCAGCGCGGCCAGCAGGCCATCTGCCAAAAGACCGAAGGTATCCATCACTAAACTCTTTCGATCAGGGAACGAGGCGCTCGATGGGCCCCATCGGCAGCGAGAGCTGCAGCCCGCGCGAGAAAACGAACCAGATGGAGAAGGCAAGGACAAAGCCGATCGGCAACGTCATCCACAGCGGCCCACGGCCAAATCCCTTGGCCACAAAGGCAAACAGCACTGCCGTGCCAACAGCAAAACCAGCCCAGCCGATCAGCAGCATCTGCGCGACCAGACCTCCGGCTATCCACAGGATGGGCCCGTACCGGACTGGTTCACGTGCCGGAAAGGCGCCGCGCAAAGCCGATACTGCGGTGCCGATCGACAACAGGATCAGGCCGGCGGCGATTACATAGGGAAATACGGTGGGACCGACCCGGGCCTGGATGGGTGGCACCCGCATGTTCGAGGTCTGCCAGATGATGACGCCAGCAATAGCCGCCAGCACCAGCGCTATAACAAACGCCGCCCCATCGGGGCGGCGCGAGATCGAGGGTTCGCTCAGGCTCATTGCACCAGGCCAATGTCTTTCAGAATGGCTTCGGTAGCCGTGATGTCGGCAGCAAGCTGGGCATCAAAGGCTTCGCCGCCCAGGTACATGTCCTGCCAGCCATTGGTTTCCAGAATGCCCTGCCAGGTTGCAGAGGTTACCAGCTTTTCGATATCGGCATCGATTGCGGCCTTCTCTTCGTCGGACAGGCCGGGAGCGGCAGCGACCATGCGCCAGTTTTCCACCACCAGATCAACACCGCTTTCGCTCAGCGTCGGAATGTCGGAGCCCTCAAGGCGCTCGGCGCCGGTCGAGGCCAGTGCGCGCAGATCGCCCGACTGGATCTGGGCGTCGAACTCGCCCAGGCCGGAAATGCCGACCGTGACCTGGCCGCCCAGAACCGCCGCAAGCGCTTCGCCACCGCCCGAATAGGCAATGTAATTGACCTTGGTGGGATCGACGCCAACGGTTTTGGCAAACAGGCCCGCCGCAATGTGATCGACGCCGCCGGCGGAGCCGCCAGCCCAGGACACCGAGCCCGGATCGGCCTTGAGCATGGCAACCAGGTCATCAACGGTCTGCAATTCGGATGCAGCTGGAACCACGATCACGTCCGATTCCCCGGTGAGGCGGGCAATCGGGGTAACTTCGGCCAGCGAAACCGGCGAGGCATTGGTCAGGATGGCCCCGACCATCACATAGCCACCCACGATCAGCGCCTCGGGATTGCCGCTGTATTGATTGACGAACTGGGCAAGCCCAATGGTACCACCAGCACCAGGAACGTTGGTGACCTGAACATTGCCCGAAATACCCTCAGCCTGCAGGGCCTCCTGCATGGCGCGCGCGGTCTGATCCCAGCCGCCGCCGGGCGCTGCCGGGGCCATGATGGTGTAATCGGCCGCAAAGCCCGGAACAACGAGAGCGCCAGTCATCAGCGCGGCCAGAAAAAGCTTGTTCATATTTCCTCCTATGTCAGATTTGGAACGTCTCTGCGTTCGCTACCACAAAGTACGAACCCGTCAACCGGGGTCAACGGGCAGGGACAATCTGGGCCAAGATTGCGCCAAACCCTCCCCGATGGCAATGGCGTTAGGCGCGGCGGCGCCCGGCGTCGATTGCAGCACCGCGTTTTTGCCCAAACATCCTCAGCAAATTCGTTGTCGCCTCGAAGGATGTGGGCCGGGCAAACAGAAAGCCTTGGCCCAGATTGCACCCCAGGCCTGAAAGTGCCTCCGACTGGGCAACACATTCAATCCCCTCGGCAACCACCTTCATGTTGAGCTTGCGGGCAATGTCGATGATGGCACCCACGATCACGTCGCTGGCCCTGTCATGGCCCAGCCGGCCCACAAACGATTTGTCGATCTTGATGACGTCCACAGGAAAGCTCAGCAAATGGGTGAGCGAGGCAAAGCCGGTGCCGAAATCATCCAGGGCAACCAGCAGGCCGCGCTGGCGCAGGGCACCGACGGCCTTGGGCACGCGCTGGTCGATGCCGTTCATGTACACGGCCTCGTTGACCTCGAGAATTATATGCTTGAGCGGCACCCCAGCGCGCTCGAAGGTGTCCACGATCCGCTCCTCCAGATCGCCCCGCAGGAAGTCGCCAGTGGTCACATTGATCCCGACATGCTGGAAATCGATGCCCAGATCGAGCCAGGAGCGGATATCGCTGGCGATCTGGGTCAGCATGTGCCCCGTCATCTGGTAGGCGATGCGCGGATCGGACAGGCCGGTATGGAACTCGCTCGCCGAGGCGATGCGGCCATCGGGCAGGCGCATGCGCGCCAGGGCTTCAAGCCCCACGACCTCGGAATTGTCGAGGCGCACGATGGGCTGATAGTGCGCCAGAATGCGTTTTTCCAGCATGGCCTGATCGAGGCTGCGCACCATGTGGACCCGCTCCAGCATGGAGGTGCGCAGATCGGGCGAGAAACGCACATAGCCGCCGCGGCGCACTTCCTTGGCGTGGTAAAGCGCGAAGTCGGCGTTCTGACAGAGCGAGGCGCCATCGGCACCGTCGGCCCCGAACAAGGCGCCGCCGATGGTGATATGGGGATCAAGGGTTTGATCGCCTGCCTGGATGAGGCCGCGCACGGCGGCCAGCATGGCAGCGGCGACAACGCCCAGGGTTGCTGCGTCGGCGCAATCGGCCACCAGCACGGCGAATTCGTCGCCGCCCAGGCGGCAGGCAGTCAGGCGCGGGTCGCTGCCCGCGATACGATCGGCTATGGTTCGGATGAGCCTGTCGCCAAAGGCATGCCCAACGGTATCGTTGACGATCTTGAGGTGATCGATATCGACCAGCAACAGGCC
>JAQGJI010000107.1 GCA_028290685.1 Devosia sp.
CCTTGCCTCGCTCGCTCTCTTTGGCGAGCAGGTCGAGATACGGGAAGAACTCCTTCAGGTGAGGGTTCTGATCGCGGAAGTCATCGGACATTTTTCTCTCACTTTTCTCTCCCTAATTGCGTGATTATAGGCGAGAAACCATTAGGAGGTATGAAGAGGGTAGACCTCTGAAACTGCTGAGAAAAACCCGCCTGATAAGGCGGCATGAGAAGCTATGAAGAGGGTGCCAAATACGCTTCCCAAGCTTACGACGAGGGTTCGATTCCCTTCACCCGCTCCAATTCCCTGTCCAGCCTCGCCGCAACCGGCGCTTTAGGCGCGTTCGGCAAGCCGGGCGGCATCTTCGAGCAGCCTGACGAACACCAATCCTGCGGTCTCCAGCGCGCCGGAATTGTCGATCACGATTGTGCTTTGCGGCAGGCGATCGGCCACGCTGCGTTGCAGCCGCCGCTCGATCGAGTCCGCCGTTTCGCGCCCGCGCGCGGCCAGCCGCTGCGCAATGACCTGGCGTGCGGCCGTTACGGACACCACAAGGGCCTGCGGGTATTTTTCCAGCACGGCCGGGATCACCCCCCGCGATAGATTGGCCACCACCAGACGCCCTGCCGCCAAATCCTGTTCCAGGGAAGCCGGCAAGCCATAGCGCAAGCCATGAGCCTGCCAACTCAGCGCGAACGCCCCGTTCTGCTCGGCCCTGGCGAATGCCTCGGGGTCCATGCTGTCATGGTCTTCCGTGCCGCCATCAGCGTCGCGAGTTACCACGCGGCGCACGAAGACCACCCGTTCCACGGCTTCCAGATGCCCTCGCGCAAAGCCGATCAAGCTGTCCTTGCCAACCCCGCTGGGGCCCACAACGGCCACAAAAATGCCGCTCATAGGGGGCGGCGCCCCGGCCGCCAGAACCGCGCAATAATCATTTCAATGCCCTTGGACAAATCTCTCCCCCAATACTGTCCATACGCAAAAATGCCAATCGCATCGTCAGCAAAGCATGACCGTGAACAAAAAACCAGTTTCGGGCGAACCGGTCTGAACCAGGGGGCAGCCAAGATCATTCCTGCCCAGCACCCGCTGCGGCTGGTGCGGCAACGCCCCTGCCCGACGCCGAAGCCCTCCCCGCCCCGATGCGCCGGCTGCGCGACCACGACGCCCGGTGTTGCCATTATCGGCGTTTTCCACCATCCCGGTGAGGTAACCGGACCGACCGATCGCAAAATCCATTTGGCTAGCGGCATTGGCGGCGATCAAAACGAGAAAGAACCGCATGTGGCTCTCTGATTTCCATATTGTCCTGCCCGATCGCGTGATCGAGCACGGCGCCTTGCGCATCGCTGGCGGCCTGATCGCCGAATTGAGCGAAACCCCGGTTGCACACGCCGACGTCGTGGGTAACGGGCTCCTGTTGATGCCCGGCCTGATCGACATGCACGGCGACATGATCGAGCGCGAAATCGAGCCGCGCCCCGGTGTGCGCATGCCGATGGAACTGGGCCTGCGCGACCTGGACCGGCGTCTCGCAACAGCCGGCATCACCACCGCCTACGCCGCCCTCTCGTTCAGCCCCGGCTCCACCTACGGGCACATGCGCTCCCCCGATGTCACCAGGGAAATGATCCGCGCTGTACGCGCCTGCCGCGATATTTTGCTTGTCGACCACCGCGTTCATGCCCGGTTCGAAGTGACCTTTCCCGCCGCGCTGTCCGTGGTCAAGGAATTGATCGCCGAAGGCGCGGTGGATCTGGTTTCGCTTTGTGACCACACCCCCGGCCAGGGGCAATACCGCGATCTCGATTTGCAGGCGGCCAATCTGGCCAAATCCAAGGGCATCAGCCTGGAGCAGGCCGCAAAGGTCCTGCAGGAGCGCATCCGCGAACGCCAGGAAACCGGCGGCGATCTGACGGTCACCTTGCGCGCCATAGCCCAGTATTGCGCCCTGCACGGCGTTCCAGTCGCCAGCCATGACGACGACACCGCCCAAAAAGTGGCTCTGATGCAGGGGCTTGGCGCCAATATCAGCGAGTTTCCGGTTACCGCGGAGGCAGCCCGCGCCGCAAGGGCGCGGGGCATGGTCAACGCCATGGGTGCTCCCAACGCGCTGCGCGGCAAATCCTATTCGGGCAATCTGTCTGCGCGCGAAGCCCATGGCCTGGGCCTGCTCGACTTGCTCGCCGCCGATTATCATCCATCCGCCATGCTGCCGGCCATTCTGGTGCTGGCCGCCACCGACCCCCGGGGCCTGCCAGGCGCCACCCGGCTGGCCACCATCAATCCGGCGCGGGCACTGGGCCTTGCGGATCGGGGCGACATTCGCGTCGGGCAGCGGGCCGACCTGCTGATCGCCGATGACCGCGGCGTTGGTCATGTGCGCGCCACCTATTGTTCGGGCAAGCTCATCTATTCGGATGGAAGCATCGGAGCCATCACCGCTGCGCACATCATGAACATGTAGCCCCTATGCCCTAGGCTGCGATCGGGCCGCACAAGGCTCGATCGTCGCTGGCAAACGGGGGACATGCCCCGAGCTGCGGACGGCGCGAACGCCTTGGCGGCACGATGCTGCTCGACACCCCCCCGCTCGCCCTCTCCCCGCCAGATGCTCGGGTGCCGGCACGCTCGGGCGCTGGCCGGTTGACGCTGCCAGGGCCTCAACAACGGCCGCACGCCAGAGCTAATTCACCGGCTGATCGTTGGACTTGCCCTTGGGGTTATTAACCGGGCGGCCCATGTCATCGATATTGTCGTCCTGCTGCTGGCCGGGCTGGGCTTGGGTCGGCTTGCTGTCGGCGGGCTTGTCGGATGCGGGCTTCTTGCCGGATGGGGACATGGTCATCGCCTTTCCTGTTGGATCGATTTGTTCGGCACGGGCGGGCCTTGCGCGGGCAAGGCGCCGCTTGGGGAAATTCAGTGATGATGCGCGGGCATGTTGTGCAGCTGGTCCTTGGTCCAGCTGGTGACCGCATGCACGCTGCCGCCCTGGTCGCGCATGAATTCCAGATGCTGCAGCGGCACCGCGACCGGCTTGCTGCCCAACCCCAAAAACCCGCCGACATCGATAACCACCTGCATGGCAGCACCGCTCCCGTGCAGGTGCGAGACCGTGCCAACCTTGTGGTCGTCGGCACCATAAATTGTGGCGCCTTCCAGGATAGCAGGCGTCAGCTCGGTCGTGGCGAGCCGTGTATGTGCGGAATGGTCCATGATTGTGCTCCTGATTGGCCGTCATGGCTTAACCGGTCAGCCCCCGTTCTGTTCCCGGCTCAATGGCGGCCGGGCGCTGCATTGGACTGGACAAAACCGGCCGGGCAATGCTCAAACAAAGGGAACCATGGTTCCTTTTCGGGCTTGTGCTTCCATGCAGTTCAAGGTGACGGCATCACGCTATGACCCGGTTGCGCAACGGCTGCACTTCACCGCATCCGGGGAACGCCTGGGCACGCGGTTTACCATTGCCTCCCATGTACGTTGCCTTCGCGACCCGGGCACACCGGACCGGGTGCATTTGGTGGCACTGGTTGCCCTGACCGATATTTTCAAGCGCCCGTCGGCCTCGGGACGGTAAGCCAGCACAAACAGCTTTAACTTTGCTGCCGCGCCGGACATTCGCGGCTTTTTTGTGGTGCGGCGGGAACGCACAGAGTCTGGCGGCGTTGATCTTCCACAAGGAGGCGCCCATGCTGACGATACGCAAAAAGCAGAAAATGTGGAATTTGGCAAAGCTGGCAGCCATCGTGACTTTCGGAGCGCTGGTTTTCACGCCCAAGGACATCGACCTTTCCGCTGTCACCAGCTTCAATCCCCTCGTGACCCAGGCGCAGGCCTCGGGCCTTTAAGGCGGAGTTGAAACGCAGCGCCCGCGAGGCGACGAACGTTGCTGCGGTCCAAATACCAATGAACAACGACCGCTTTGCAGCTCTTGAGTGGCAAAGCGGTTGCTGCAGGCACGCTGTTTAGCGCAGCGCCCAATGCGATTTGCGCGGTCGCACGTGCTTGCCGAACCGAGTTTTCCCCTTGCTGATCTGCAGATTTTGCGCGATGTCACAGCGGACACGAGGGATCTCCGCTTGCCATTTTCCAGCACTGAATTCGTGCGCTCGACAGTATTACTCCTGCTCGTGGGCCTTCTAGCGCTTGTTGCGATTGTCGGCACCACGATCTGGCTTGTTGAACAGAACCAGATCTTTTCCGAACAAACGACCGAAGCACGCCGGGCACGGGCTGTGTCGGTTGAGTTGCGCACCGCCTTGCAGGACGCGGAAACCTCGCAGCGCGGTTATCTGCTGACAATGGAAGAGCGCTATCTGGAGAGCTACAACCAGACTGTTCCCCTTATTCCGGCCATGGTGGAAACCCTTGCCGAAGTGCTCAAGCCCTATTCCAATGCCGATGCTGCCGTCGCAGGCATGCGCGCCAGTGTCGCCGCCAAGCTCGACGAGCTTGCGCGCACGATTGATTTGTCCAGGCAGGGCCGACGCGAGGAGGCCCTGGCGATTGTTCGCACCAACGAGGGCAAGGTATCGATGGACGAAGCCCGTACCCTGTTTGACGCGATCATCGAGGCTGCCGACGCCCGCACGGCCGAGGGCGTGCAAAACCAGCGCAGCGGCACGATGGCGCTGCGCTGGGTGACCATTGTCGGGGCCTTTGTTATCTTTGCGGTGGTTGGCGGCTCGGCTTGGGCGGTGCTGCAATATATGCGCGAACTCGCGGCCGCGCGGCAGCAGATCGAGATAGCCAATGCCAACCTCGAGACCCGGGTGCGTGAGCGCACGTCTGACCTGGGCCGCGCCAACGAAGAAATTCAGCGCTTCGCCTACATCGTGACCCATGACTTGCGCGCGCCGCTGGTCAATATCATGGGCTTGACCAGTGAACTCGAAACCAGCGTTGCTCTGCTGTCGGACTATATAGCCAAGGCGCCCGAAATCGATGATGCGGCCCTGGCCGAAGCACGCCGGGCGGCCAACGAGGATCTGCCCGAGGCGATTGGCTTCATTCGTGCTGCCACCAGGAAAATGGATGGCCTGATCAACGCTATTCTGAAGATTTCCCGCGAAGGGCGTCGCCAGCTCAAGCCCGAAACCATCAAGTTGGCCGAACTCATCGAATCCACCGCCAATGCGGTCCATCATCAGGTAGCCGACAGCGGGGGCGCGGTCAGCATCGATGTACAGGTGCCCAAGCTGGTGTCCGACAAGCTCTCGCTCGAGCAGGTGCTGGGCAATCTGCTCGACAATGCGATAAAGTACCGGCACCCCGAACGGCCTGTGCAAATCGCCGTCCGCACCCGGCAGGTCGCCGGCAATCAGGTGGAGATCGCCGTCGAGGACAATGGCCGCGGCATCGCCGAGACCGACCATGAGCGCGTCTTCGAGCTCTTCCGCCGCTCCGGCGCGCAAAGCCAGGCCGGGGAAGGCATCGGCCTTGCTCACGTCCGCACCATGGCTCGAAGCCTGGGCGGAGACGTGACGCTGCGCTCCAAACTGGGCGTTGGCACCACATTCACCATCACCCTTCCGCGCGATCTGCGCAGCCATCTCGGGAGCCAAACCGCATGAGCCCACCCACCAGCAATGACGGCAAGCCGGTCACCATCATCATGATCGAGGACGATGAGGGCCATGCGCGCCTGATCGAGAAGAACATCCGCCGGGCCGGCGTAGGCAACCAGATCATTCCCTTCACCAACGGCACCGACGCCCTGGCCTTTCTGATGGGGCCGGATGGCTCGGGCGAGGCCAACAAGGGCCGCCAGTTGCTGGTGCTGCTCGATCTCAACCTGCCCGACATGACTGGCGTCGACATTCTGGAAAAGGTCAAGGGCAACGAGCACACCCGCCGCTCCCCGGTCGTGGTCCTGACCACCACTGATGACCAGCGCGAAATTCAGCGTTGCTATGACTTCGGTGCTAATGTCTATATCACCAAGCCGGTCGATTATGAGGGGTTCGCCAATGCGATCCGCCAGCTTGGCCTGTTTTTTTCGGTGATGCAGGTTCCGGAAACCGAATAAGTTATGCCCCATCGAATCCCTCGCGTGCTCTACATAGACGATGATCCAGGCCTGACACGTCTCGTGCACAAGGCGATGGAGCGTCGCGGCTACCATTTCGAGCATGCGGGAAACGGCGATGACGGCCTGGCGCGGATCAGGCAGGGTGGGATCGATGTGGTGGCGCTTGATCACTACCTCCCAACCGGGACGGGTCTCGACGTGCTGGCGCGCATGGATGGGCTCGAGGACAGGCCTGCCGTAGTCTATGTGACAGGCTCGATTGAGACCGCCGTCGCCGTCGCTGCGCTCAAGGCCGGAGCGGCGGACTATGTCCTTAAAACCGTCAGCGAGGACTTCATCGAACTGCTGCTGACAGCGGTCGAACAAGCCATCGCGGTGCTGCGGCTCAACCGGGCCCAGGCGCGTGCGGAACAGGAGATGCGCGAGGCGCGCGACCGCGCCGAAATCCTGCTCGGGGAAGTCAATCACCGGGTGGCCAACAGCCTGGCCATGGTGTCGGCGCTTGTCGGGCTGCAGGCCAATGCCATCGACAACATCGACGCCAAGAACGCTCTTTCCGAAACCCAGGCGCGCATCCAGGCGATAGCGGGCGTACACCGCCATCTTTATACCACGGACGACGTTCGCTCGGTCAATTTGGGCGATTATCTGCAAAGCCTTGCTGCCGAACTCGAAACCACCATGCAGGCCAAGCAGAGCACGACCCGCATTGTGCTCAATGTCCAGAATATCGCCATCCCGACCGAAAAGGCTGCCTCGGTCGGCGTTATCGTCACCGAGCTTGTCACCAACGCGCTGAAATACGCCTATGCCGAAGGCCAGAGCGGGGAAATCCGCATCGCGCTCAGCCGCGCAAGCGATCAGAGCATAGGGCTGGTCGTGGAGGACGACGGCATCGGCTGGGACGGCACTGGCAAGCCGCAGGGCACCGGGCTGGGCAGCCGCATCGTCAAGGCCATGGCGGTTACCCTTGGCGCGAATGTCAGCTACGCCAACACTCTGCCCGGCACGCAGGTCGGGGTGCAGTTTTCGGTCTAGGCGCCAGACGTCCCGATCCCGTCACCATCCGGCTTGTCCCGCGGCTCCAGGGATGTTCGATCATGGCTCGATCGCGGGGACAGGCCGGCACGGAGGAACTGAGTTCCGGACGCACCGGAACCCGCCTGCTCCTTAACTGCGCAGCCCCGGCGCTTCCTGACCTGTGCTCTGTACATATTCGGTATAGCCACCCCCGTAAGTGTGCACACCGTCGGGCGTCAGCTCCAGCACCCGGTTGGACAGCGCGGCCAGGAAATGGCGGTCGTGGCTGACAAACAGCATCGTGCCTTCATATTGCCCGAGCGCCGAGATCAGCATTTCCTTGGTCGCGATATCGAGGTGGTTGGTCGGCTCGTCCAGCACCAGGAAGTTGGGTGGATCAAACAGCATGATTGCCATCACCAGCCGCGCCTTTTCGCCGCCCGAGAGCACGCGGCACTTCTTTTCGATGTCATCGCCCGAAAACCCGAAGCATCCTGCCAGGGTCCTGAGCGATGATTGGCTGGCCTGGGGAAAACTGTCCTGCAATTGCTCGTATACGGTGCGCTCGCCTTCGAGCACATCCATGGCGTGCTGGGCGAAATAGCCCATCTTGACGCTGGGGCCGCGCGCCACGGAGCCATCGTCGGGGCTGGATTCGCCCGCCACCAGCTTGAGCAGGGTCGATTTGCCGGCGCCATTGACCCCCATGATGCACCAGCGCTCGCGCCGTCCCACCTGGAAATCGAGCCCCTGGTAGATCGTGCGATCGCCATAGCTTTTGTGCACATTCTTGAGCACCACCACGTCTTCGCCCGAGCGGGGCGGCGCGCGGAATTCAAACTCCACCACCTGGCGGCGCTTGGGCGGCTCCACCCGGTCGATCTTGTCGAGCTTCTTGACCCGGCTCTGCACCTGCGCCGCATGGGAAGCCCGGGCCTTGAAGCGCGCGATGAAGTCGAGTTCCTTGGCCAGCATGGCCTGCTGGCGCTCGAACTGGGCCTGCTGGTTCTTGTCGGCGATGGCGCGCTGCTGCTGATAGAATTCATAGTCGCCGGTGTAGCTGGTGAGCGTGCCGGCATCGATCTCCACGATCTTGTTGACGATGCGGTTCATGAACTCGCGATCGTGCGAAGTCATCAGCAGCGCGCCCGTGTAGTTCTTGAGAAACGCTTCCAGCCAGATCAGGCTTTCAAGATCGAGGTGGTTGCTGGGCTCGTCCAGCAGCAGCACATCGGGACGCATCAACAGGATGCGGGCCAGTGCCACGCGCATTTTCCAGCCCCCCGACAGGGCCCCCACATCGCCCTCCATCATGGCCTGCGAAAACCCCAGCCCATTGAGCACCTCGCGCGCCCGGCCGTCGAGCGAATAGCCGTCCAGTTCCTCGAACCGGCCCTGCACCTCGCCATAGCGGTTGATGATCTCGTCCAGCCCGTCGGCGCGCTCCGGATCGCCCATTGCCGCTTCCAGTTCGGCCATTTCGCTCATCAGCGCACTGACCGGCCCTGCCCCGTCCATGACCTCGGCCACGACGGAGCGGCCCGCCATATCGCCCACATCCTGGCTGAAATACCCAATGGTGACGCCCCGGTCGACCGATACCTGGCCTTCATCGGGCGCCTCCGCGCCGGTGATCATACGAAACAGCGTCGTCTTGCCCGCCCCATTGGGGCCCACCAGCCCCACTTTTTCACCCTTCTGCAAGGCAGCGGAGGCTTCGATGAAAACAATCTGCTTGCCGTTCTGCTTGCCGATGGACTCAAGGCGGATCATGGATAAAAACCTGGCGAATGCGAAAACACTGAATTGCTGTTCCTAAAGCATCCAGCCCCATCGAGCACAAGCGTGATGGCGTCGCGGCAGCCATGCCCTCTACTCGGCCGGCTTCTCCCGGAACGGCTGCTTGCCCCGCGCGGATCGAACCGGACCCGGCTCGGCCGGGAGCTCATAGGGGCTGTGCGGTGACTTGAACCAGTGAAACGGCTGGCGCGCCAGTTCCACTGCGGCCCGGATAGTGGCAAGCCCCATCAGCGTCCAGTAAACCGGCAGCAGCAATTGCCCCCAGATCAGGTCTGCCCGGTTGGCGCGCTGCAGTCCCAGAATAGTGACCGCCAGGGCACTCCCCAGCCCCAGGGCCAAAAACCCGCCATAAAGCGCCGACCAGCCGATCCACTCCGTCCATGGCGGCAGCCCGCGCAGGGCTTCAACCGCCATGGCCCCCAGAAATCCCAGAAACAGGATGGGTGCCGTGATCATGCCCAGCACCAGCACTTCAAAACCGATGGTGGCGCGCCAGCCCATTTCGCGTACGAGCGTGCGCGGATGAAGATTATGCACGATAAACGTCTGCATCCAGCCCTTCATCCAGCGCGTGCGCTGGCCCATCCAGGGCCCCAGGCGCGTCGGCGCAGCTTCACGGGTGCGCGAATCCAGCGTATCGACACCCAGGCGCAGCCGGGCCAGCCGCATGGCGATATCGGCATCCTCGGTCACATTGTAGGCATCCCAGCCGCCGATTTCCCGCAGGGCCGAAATTCGGAAATGGTTGGACGTGCCGCCCAGCGGCATCGGTAACCGCCAATTGGCGAGGGCGGGCAGCAGCACCCCGAACAACCCTGCATATTCGCCGGCAAACAGCGCCGCCAGCCAGTTGGCTTGCCCATTGGCTATGGCCAGCCGGGCTTGCAGACACACTATCTCGGGCGCTTGCCGGAAGCGCAGCGCGGCCTTCCACAATTGATCGGGGTCCGGGATGTCCTCGGCGTCGAACACCACGACGAACTCGCCCCGGCAGAGCGGCAGAGCATAGTTGAGCGCCTTGGGTTTGGTGTAGGGCTTGGCGTTGATGACCCGGACCATGGAGAATTGAAATTCGCCCAAACCGCGTTCCACTGCCGCAACAGTGCCGGGGGAGCGCGTTTCAACGACGAATTTGATATCCAGCCGTTCAGCCGGATAATCCAGGCGCCGCATCGCCGCAAAAAGCTGCGGCACCATGGCGGCCTCGTCCCGCAGGGGGATCAGCACCGAATAGACAGGCAGTTCCGCATCAAGCGGCCGGCGCGGGCGCCGCTGGCGTCGCAAGGGTGTGCGCAAGGCAGCCAGCCGGATCAGCGACGGACCGATCAGCACGCCAACAGCAAGCGGCAGCAACCAGCCTTGGGCCAGGTAGGGCGCTGCCAGCACCAGTGCGAGCAGCAAAAACAGCAATGCTATGAAACCATAGCGGGCTGTGGCTGTGAGTGCGAGTTGGGCGGTCGCGAAGGGCCACTTGCGTGTCAGCCCCTGACGCGCGGACTGGACCAGGGCAAGGCTGCACGAGCGCGCCAGATAGTCCAGCAATGCTGCCCTGGGCACCAGGATGGGCTGGCAGGCGCTATGAAAGCTCTGCTGGCGCAGGCGCAGCACGTCCAGAAATCGCGGCGCCGTGTAAACCCAGCGTCCATCGGCGCTGCTCAGGCTGACCAGCTTGGTGCTGGCCATCGCCTCCAGCCGGTCGGGCGCCATCTGGCGTTCAAACGCTGCTGGTATGGATTGGGCAAACGGCAGACCGGCCCAGGCTGCTGCCTTTTGCATCACCTCGGTTTCGCCCATGCCAAGGCTGGCTGCGCAATAATCGAGCGGATCGGCTTCAAGTTCCAGCGCCGCGTCGAGCAAGCGCGCCGCACTGGCCGCGTCAGGGCATTGCGTGCCCATGATGGCTTGAATAAGCGCGCTGGCGTCGGACATGGCTAGACCGCACTGCCCGGCGCCCGGCATTCCGCCGCTCTGGTGCAGGTCCCCTCCTGCGGCAAGAAAAAGGCTGCAGGCGCCATCCGGCATGGCCGGCCTTCGCGTCGAGCGGTGCGCATGATTGAGCGCCCGCCCGGCCCCATGCAAAGAGCCGGCGTACAGATCCGCCCATGGCTGTCGTGCAAAGACTGCCTGCAGCAAGTTTGATGTATTTTTGACAGCCGACGGGCACTGCGCGCAGTATCGCGCAATCGTGTGGCGCGCCTGCCCCATCTTGGGGTGTGGCAAAAACTCACTACACGCACCACAGGCAATTCGTTGCGTATCTGAAATACCCCTCGTTCAGACGCTTACGAAGAAATACTGATTAGTTTTTAGTCCAATAGCAAGGGTCGCAGACAAACAATTGCCCCTGAACGCAAAAAGCCGCCCCGAAGGGCGGCTTGCCTGGTCGAACCGATGCTGATCAGTGCTTGGGTTCGAACTGATGCGGGTTGAAGTGGTACGCCGTCGAGCAAAACTCGCACACCACTTCGATCTCCCCGTTGACAGCCATTTCATCACGATCCTCGGCCGTGAAGCTGGTCGCCAGCATGTCCTCGATGCGCTCGGCCGAACAGGTGCAGCGTTCCACCAGGGGCAAGGGGGTAAACACGCGCACGCCGGTTTCGTGGTAGAGCCGGAACAACAATCGTTCCGAGCTCAGATCCGGGTCCGCCAGTTCCAGATCGTCCAGCGTTGCCATCAAGGCCTTCGCTTCGCTCCAGCCATCGGCTTCCTTGAAATTGGGGTCGGCCGTCTCCGGATTGTCGAAATTGCCGTCGCCGGGCAGGTCGGCCATGTGCGACATGCCATGCTGGGGCAGGTGCTGGATCAGCACGCCACCGGCGCGCCAATGGGGGCGATGATCTCCCCGCTGGGTGAATTCAGCAACGGCCAGCCGGACCTGGGTGGGGATCTGCTCGGACTGCATGAAGTATTGATGCGCGACATCCTCCAGCGAATTGCCCTCCAGAGCCACAATGCCTTGATACCGCTCGGTATTGGGGCCCTGATCGATGGTCATTGCCAAATGGCCCTTACCCAGCAGATCGCCCGGACGGGTCCGGCCCGCTTCGGCAGCCTTGAGCAGCGCGTCATGGTCGAACCGGGCATAGCCGCGCAGGCCATCGGGAGCGTCGAAATCCACCACCAGCAGATTGACCGGGCCATCGGTTGTTGTCTGCATGATGAACCGCCCCTCGAACTTCAGCGAGGAGCCGATCAGCGCCGCCAGCACCACCGCCTCACCCAACAGGCGCGCGACCGGGGCGGGATAATTGTGGCGCGACAGAATCGTATCCAGCGCTTCGCCCAACCGCACACTGCGCCCGCGCGTATCGAGCTTGTCGAGCGTGAACGGCACCACGGCATCGTCGCCGCTCTCCGGACGATCAAGCCCAAGGGCGCTCAAGAGGTTCTCGGTCATGATCGTCGTATCCGTCGTCATTTTCGGTCAATCGGCTTTCAGTTGGCTGGGCCGGGGGTATTTTACCCCACAAAGCTGGCAAGACTTGGGGCGGCCATTGCCAGGGCAAGCAGGAAACGGCGCTGAGCTTCTGTCCGGGGCGAGCCGAAATCGTGGTCTTCCAGAACCGGCGCGGAGCGCACATTGATACGTGAGCACCGGCAGCGGAGAGAACCGCCATGTGCAGGCCGTTCCCAGCCAGAAGATCAAGGCAGTTTAGTTGGTATCGACCCCGAAGGCCCAGCACAGTATGGCTTTTTGTGCATGCAGGCGGTTTTCAGCCTCATCCAGCACCACCGATTGGGGACCATCGATCACCTCGTCGGTCACCTCGTCGCCGCGATGGGCGGGCAGGCAGTGCATGAACAGGGCGTCTTTGGCCGCCAAGCCCATCAAATTGGTATCGACGCGATAAGGTTTCAAGACCCGCCGGCGCTCGGCTGCGTCCGTGTCCCCCATCGACACCCAGGTGTCGGTCACCACCAGGTCCGCCTTCTCAACCGCTTCGCGCGGATCCTCGATCAGCTTGACCCATTTGCCAGCCTTCTGGATGTCCAGCATCAAGTCTTTTTCGGGCCAGTATTCATCCGGCACGGCGATGGTCAGTTCGCACTCAAACAGTTCGGCCGCGTTGACCCAGGAATGCAGCACATTGTTGCTGTCCCCGACCCAGGCCACCTTGGCGCCCTTGATGGGCCCGCGATGCTCCTCGAAGGTCATCAGGTCAGCCATCACCTGGCAGGGATGGGCGCGGCGCGTCAGCCCGTTGATCACCGGCACGCTCGAGCCTTCGGAAAGCTCCACCAGATCGGCGTGGCTCAGGATGCGGATCATGATGGCATCGACATAGCGGCTCATCACGCGCCCGGTATCGAGCAGGGTTTCTTCCCGTGCGAGCTGCATTTCCTGGCCCGAGAGCATGATGGTTTCCCCGCCCAGCTGGCGCATGCCCACGTCGAACGACACCCGCGTGCGCGTCGACTGGCGCTCGAAGATCATGGCCAGGACCTTGTCGGCCAGAAGCTTTGGCCGCTCACCTTCCCTCAGGCGTGCCTTGAGCGATGCAGCTGCATTGAGCATGCTGCGCAGTTCGGAATAGTCGAAATCGTCTAGGTTCAGAAAATGCCGTGGGGTGCCGGTCGAGTGCATGGGCCGGGTTCCTTTGTGACGCTTGATCAATTGGCGAATGCCAGGCGGTTTTCCCTAAAGAGCAGGCAACAGACCGCGTCGGCGCCGGCCGAAATGATAAAAGGTGAAAACCATCAGCTTGCCGCCGCAGCCGTCGCGGTCTCGGCCTCGATTGCATCGAACGCCGCTGAAAGCTTGTTCATGGCCTCTTCGATGTCCGCCTCGGTCACGATCAGTGGCGGGATCAGGCGCAACACATTGTCGCCGGCCCCGATTGCCAGCAGGCGATGCTCGTCGCGCAGCCGCGCCACGAAATCGCGCACGGGCGGGCTGATCTTGATCCCTGCCAGCAGGCCCTTGCCGCGCAGCTCCAGCACGTAGTCAGGATATTTCTGAGCCAATTGCTGCAAGTGCCAGGCAAGCTTCTGGCCCATCTGGTTGACGTGGTCGATAAAACCGGGCGCCAGGATGCGGTCGAGCACGGCATTGCCCACCGCGCTCGCCAGCGGGTTGCCGCCATAGGTCGAGCCATGCGTACCAGGAACCATGGAGGCTGCCACCTCACCCTTGGCAAGGCACGCGCCCAGTGGAAAACCGCCGCCGATTGCCTTGGCGACGGCTACGATATCGGGCGTGATGCCGGACCATTCAAAGGCAAAGAACCGCCCGGTACGCCCATAGCCACACTGCACTTCATCCAGGATCAGCAGCATGTCATGCTCGTCGCACAGCGTGCGCAGCCCTTGCATGAATTCGACCGGCATGGCCGTAACGCCGCCCTCCCCCTGCACGGTTTCAATCAGGATGGCGCAGGTTTGCGGCCCGATCAGTGCCTTGACCGCGTCCAGATCGCCTGGCGCTGTATGCTTGAAGCCCGCCAGCGGCGGGCCAAAGCCCTCCAGATATCCCGGATTGCCGCCAGCCGCGATCGTGCCCAATGTGCGCCCATGGAAGGAGCCGGTGAAGGCTATGATCTCATAGCGATCCACCTCCCCCTTGGCCCAGAAATAATGCCGTGCGGTCTTGATGGCGCATTCCAGCGCCTCGGCCCCCGAATTGGTGAAGAACACCGCGTCCGCGAAGGTGGCGTCAACCAGCCGCTGGCCCAGCCGTTCCTGCTCGGGAATGGTGAACACATTGGAGGTGTGCCAAACCTTCTCGGCAGCCGATTTGAGCGCGGTGACGATGTGCTCGTCGCCATGGCCCAGGGCATTCACCGCGATACCGGAATGAAAATCCAGATAGTCTCGCCCCTGCTGGTCATACAGGCGCATGCCCTGGCCCCGCTCGAAAGCGAGTTCAGACCGGGCATAGGTGCCGTATAGGGCGGACATGGCGAATTCCTTGCATGTTGCGGGATCAAGACAGAACGAAATGGGTGCCGTGGCAATCTGGCCACAAATAGCAAAAACGCGCTTTGTACGCAGCGCGTTTCGCGGCAAGAACTAGGCCGATTTTACCTGATAAGTCAATGATCGAGGGCCAAGTCCCTGAATTGACTCAAGGATCGTTAGCGGAATTTTAACCAGTGAATATACGGGGAAAGTCGTCCCCGACTCTTGATCCCGATTCCTTGAGTGTCGTAAACTCCTTTCCATTGGGAACACGATATCTCGTGTGGCGGACCCACCTGACATACGACGCCTAGCGATTAAGGCTGCCAGGCCATTTGGCAGCACAATGAAGGATTCTGTTTTGACGATGGATTCAGGAGCACAATCGGCGGGCTGGACCGACGAGCGCGTCGAGACCTTGAAGAAGCTTTGGATGGAGGGCCTGAGTGCCAGCCAGATCGCAGGCGAGCTGGGCCAGGGCGTTACCCGCAATGCGGTGATCGGCAAGGTGCATCGCCTCAAGCTCTCGGCGCGTGCCAAGCCCACCAACACAGCCGCACGGGCCCGTCCGGCAGCGCCGCGTCCCGCGCCGCGCCGTCCAGCCGGTCCGTCTGCCGGCATGCCCGCCATGGGCACTGCCAGTGCCGCGGCAGCCGCCAGCAAAATGCGCCCGGCCATGTCGCGTCCCCAATCGGTCGGTGCAACCGCTCTGGCCCATAATCCGGAAATGGAAACCGAGCTTTATGTCGCCCCCCTCGCGGCGGAAATTTTTATTCCCGAAGAAAAGCGCCTCAGCCTGTTGCAGTTGAGCGAAAGCACCTGCAAGTGGCCGATCGGGGATCCGCTGTCCAAGGAGTTCTATTTCTGCGGCCAGCACAGCCTGGAATCCGGCCCCTATTGCGACTTCCACTCGCGCCGCGCCTACCATCAGGTCGATAAAAAGCGGCGCTGAGCGGCATCCGGCGGGTTCAGGAAAGGGGCGCCGCTGGCGCCCTTGTCCTTTGCTCTTTCACCAATCCCGGCCAACTCGCCGTGTCATCCCGGCGCAGGCCGGGATCCGCCTGGCACCTGTGTGCATCCCTCAGGGCAAAAACACGTCCACCCGCATGCCCTCGCCCGGCTTGCTCTTGATGCTGAGCTGCCCCCGGTGGCGGTACACAATGTGCTTGACGATGGCGAGGCCCAGCCCCGTGCCCTTCTTTTTGCGGCTGGCATCGGCATCGATCCGGTAAAACCGCTCGGTGAGCCGCGGCACATGCTCGGGTTCCACCCCCGGCCCGTGGTCGATCACCGTCACCTGATGCCCAAAGCCCGGGCGGCTCGATGGGCTCAGGCTCAATTCCACGACCTTGCCGTCGGCGCCGTATTTGACAGCGTTTTCGAGCAGGTTTTCAAACACTTCGTGAAGCTGCCCGCGGTCCCCGATCGTGGTGGACGGCCCTTCAAACAGTGACAGCCGGATTTCCAGGTCCGCCGCCCGCGCCTGCATCATCAGTCCTTCGCGCACCTCGCGCAGCAGGCTTGCCAGATCGATGGTGCCCGAGGGGCGCACATGCTGGTGCATTTCGATGCGCGACAGGCTCAGCATATCGTCGATCAGCTTGCTCATGCGTTCGGCCTGGCCACGCATGATCCAGAGGAATTTTTCCCGCGCAACCGCGTCCTTGGCCGCTGGCCCCAGCAGCGTATCGATGAAGCCCAGCAGCGATGCCAGCGGCGTGCGCAGTTCGTGGCTGGCATTGGCGATGAAATCACTGCGCAGCGCATCGACCTGCTTGAGCTCGGTCAGGCTCTGGAAGGTAACCATCAATTGGCGCTGTTCATCCCCCAGCCAGTCCACCCCCGGGCGCACCAGCGGCGCCACCACCACTTTTTCCCAGGTTTCGGAAGGCAGGGTTTCATGCAGTTCGATGCTGCGGCTCGCGCCGGTCCGGTTGGCCGCATCGATGGCCTGCACCAGTTGCGGATTGCGCATGGAAAAGCTCAGCGGATTGCTGATGGTGAGCGTCGGGAACTGACGCCGCGCGGCACCATTGGCATGGACGACCACGCCCCGGCGGTCCAGCACCAGGCATGGATCGGTCAGTGCATCGGCAACAAGGCTGACCGCATTTTCCGCCGGGGCTGCCGCCACGGGCGCTTCGGCCACAGGGGTCACCGTTACGCTCCCCCAGGGGAGCACGGCCACAGCCGCCACAACCGCCAGCAAACCCACCAGGGCCGCAATCGGATCGAGATAGCCGAACACCACCAGAGCCGCGAAGACGCCGGAAATTGCCGCCAGCACGCTTGCTTGTGCAACGACGCGGCTGAGCGCCAGCTTCAGGCGGGACATGGACGGGTGGGAGTTTGGCTGGTCCATCGGCTTCTGCGAATCAGGGGCTTTGAGGCCCCTTGTGCTTGGGGGGCAGCCTATAGCACCATGGATATGACAATGGAGCGACACCCGTGACTGATCCATTCGACGATTTCGACATCGAAAATCCCCAACTGCCAAAGTCCATCAGGAAAGGCGCCATGCGCTCGGGCGGGTATCCCTATGATGATAAGCTGGATGGCGCGCTCTATGAGGCACAGATGTATGCCTTGCAAAAGCAGCTGGTGTTGCTGCAGGCCCATCTGGCGGCCAGTGGTGAGCGGGTGATGATCGTCTTTGAAGGGCGCGACGCGGCCGGCAAGGGCGGCACGATCAAGACCTATCTCGACAACCTCAACCCCCGCAACAACATCATCGCAGCGCTGCCCAAGCCCAACAACCGGGAATCAACGCAGTGGTATTTCCAGCGCTATGTCGACTGGATGCCCGCAGCGGGGGAAACCGTGCTGTTTGATCGCTCCTGGTACAACCGCGCCGGCGTGGAGCGCGTCATGGGCTTTGCCACGGCCGCCCAAACCGAGCACTTTCTCGAGGAAGCCCCTGAGTTCGAGAAACGGATCACCCGCGACGGTATTCATTTCTTTAAGTTTTGGCTGTCCATCGGGCGGGAAATGCAGCTCAAGCGCTTTCATGACCGGCGCCACGACCCGCTCAAGGTGTGGAAACTCTCGCCCATCGATATCGAGGCACTGAGCCGATGGGATGCCTATAGCGCAGCCCGGGACGAAATGCTGGCGCGCACCGACAGCGACCACGCCCCCTGGACCGTGGTCCGCACCAACGACAAGCGGCGCGGCCGGATCGCCGTCATTCAGCACGTGCTGCACCATCTGCCCTTTGATGGCCTGGACAAGACCGCTGTTGGCGAGATCGACCCCAAGATCGTGATGAGGGCCCGGGACTTCCTGGCACTGGCGAAAACCGACTGAAGGCCAACCGCTGCCAATCCCGGCATGTCCCCGCCATCCTCTCCCAACCCATTGACAGTTTTGCCGTTTGCCGCACTATTGCGTCAAATATAACAGATTTGTGAGCAAGACCGAGTGGTCGTCAGCAGAGCAAGATCGGTGCTGGTGTCGAACGCGCGGGGCAGTTCGCCCTTTGTGATCGTGTGCGATCACGCCTCCAACCGCATCCCCGAGCAATATGGTGATCTGGGCCTGTCCCACATCGAACGCGTCAGCCATATCGCCTGGGATCCCGGCGCCCTGGCCGTCAGCCGGGCCCTGTCGGAACAGCTCGATGCCCCCCTGGTGCAGTCCACGGTTTCCCGCCTGATCATCGATTGCAATCGCGAGCTGGGCGCGCCCGACCTGATCTGGACCCTATCGGAAAACACCCGGATTGCCGCCAATGAAAACCTTGGCGAGGAAGAACGCGCCTTCCGGATCACCCATTTCCATCGCCCGTTCCATGCCTCTATCGAAACGCTGCTGGAAGCGCGCCGGCATGCCGGGCAGGAAACGATCCTGATCTGCATGCATTCGTTTACCCCGGTCTATCGCGGTGTTGCGCGCCCGTGGCCGATAGGGCTTATTCATGGCCTTGACCAGCGCTTTACCCGGGCCCTTTTCGACGCCCTCAAGGATAGCGATCCGGCGCTCGATGTCGGCTGGAACGAGCCCTATGCTGCGCTCAATGGCGTAACGCTGACCCTGGAAAAGCACGGCGACGGGCGCGGGCTTGATGCCACCATGGTCGAAATCCGTCACGACGAAATTCTTGAACCGGCCGGGGTGGCCATGTGGTCCGCCCGGCTGGCCCGTTGTTTCCAGACAGCGCGTCTGGCGCGCAGAAGGGCAATGGCAGTCTAGAACTTCACTGGGGCTTCAACAGGGGGACGTGACTATGGCTGAGACAAGAAAGGTCGGCAGTGTCGCCTACGCGACGCGCGACCAGGACTATTTTGCAAAACGCGGCCTGCAGCGCTATGCCGGCATCTGGTCGCTCTGGGCGCTCGGCGTCGGCGCCGTGATCTCGGGCCATTTTTCAGGCTGGAACTTTGGCTTCATGACGGGCGGCTGGGGTGGGATGGTGGTTGCTGCCGCCATTATCGCCATCATGTACCTGGGCCTGGTTTCCTCCATTGCCGAGATGAGCCCGGCCCTGCCCCATACCGGAGCGGCCTACAGCTTTGCCCGCACCTCCATGGGTCCCTGGGGCGGCTTTGTCACCGGCCTGTTCGAAAACGTTGAATATGTCCTCACCCCGGCGGTGATCGTTACCTTCATCTCGGGATATTTCGGGTCCATTACCGGCATGGACACCGCGCTGTACCCGATCCTGTGGATCGTCTTCTATGCCGTGTTCTTGGGCCTCAACATCTATGGCGTGGCCCTGTCCTACAAGGTTACCCTGGTCGTTACCCTGATCTCGCTGGCCGTGCTCGCGGCATTCTGGATTTCCGCCATCCCCAACATGGATTTTGGCCGCTGGGCGCTCAATATCGGCGTCGGTCCCGAAGGCCAGGCTGTCGAACTTCCCGAGGGGAATGGTTCATGGTTCCCCTTCGGCCTTGGCGGCGTCCTGGCCACCCTGCCCTTTGCCGTCTGGCTGTTTCTTGCCATCGAGCAGGTGCCCCTGGCCGCCGAGGAATCGGTTGATCCCAAGCACGATCTGCCGCGCGGTATCCTGCTGGCTTTCGCAACGCTGATCATTTCCGCTTTCATGATCGTGCTGCTCAACCCATCGGTGGCCGGCGTTGGCAGCTTCGCCCTTGGGTCCTCGCTCGAACCGCTGCTTGATGGCTTCCGCGCCATCTATGGTGACGCGGGCGCCGTTGTTCTGGGCATTGTGGCACTGACCGGGCTCATCGCCTCGTTCCACACCATTCTCTATGCCCAGGGCCGCCAGGTCTATTCGCTCAGCCGCGCCGGCTATTTCCCATCCGGGCTCTCGGTGACGCACCCTACCTACAAGACGCCCCACGTGGCCATGATCTCGGGCGCGCTGCTGGGTCTTTTGGTCATGTTGATCATATGGTTTGCCAATGGCGGCGGCGGGGCCGGCGAAACCCAGCTGGGCGATGACATCATCGGCACCGTGCTGCTCAACATGGCAGTGTTCGGCGCCATGCTGAGCTACATCATGCAGGGCCTGAGCTTCATCATCCTGCGGCGCAACCAGCCCAACATCGAGCGGCCCTTCCGCTCGCCCATGGGCATACCGGGCGCCGCTTTGACCATCGTCATTGCTGCCCTGACGCTGTTTTATCAGCTGCAGGACCCCAACTTCTTCCGTGGGGTGATCTGGGTGATCCTCTGGTGCGCCGTCGGCATCGCCTATTTCGCCCTTGTCGGCCGGCACAAGCTCATCCTGTCACCCGAGGAGGAGTTTGCCTTGGCGCACCGCGACAATGTTCCGGCCGCTGCGGCAGTGGCGCGCAAGGTTTAGCACCAGGCGGCTCACACCCGCTGTGTCACCCCGGACCCGGTCCGGGGGCCATCCTGAGATCCCAAGATGGATTCCGGCCTATGCCGGGATGGCACAGTGAGCGTGGGACGAATGCTCCCAACAGCAAAAAGAAGCAAACTCATGCCCTACACGCTAACCGAACTCGCATCCGACGTCGCCGCCGGCAGTATCGACACGGTGCTCGTCGCCTTCCCGGACATGCAGGGGCGGATGATCGGCAAGCGGCTGCAGGCCGAATACTTCCTTGAAGTCGCCCATGACGAAACCCATGGCTGCGACTATCTGCTGGCCGACGACATCGACATGGAGCCGGTGCCCGGCTACGAGGCCGCCAACTGGGGCAAGGGCTATGGTGATTTCGTCATGAAGCCGGATCTGGGCACGCTGATGAAAGCGAGCTGGCTCGAGGGCACCGCCATCGTTCTGTGCGATCTAAGCGATCACCACCATCACGAGCCCATCCCGCACAGCCCGCGCGCCATCCTCAAGCGCCAGATCGAGCGCCTCGCAGCGCTGGGGTACACTTGCAACGCAGCAACGGAACTCGAATTCTACCTGTTCGACGAAGACTACCGCACGATCAGCCAGAAGGGCCATGCCAGGGCCCAGACCGCCGGCGACTACATCCAGGACTACAACATCTTCCAGACGACCAAGGAAGAAGGCGTCATGCGGGCCTTGCGCAAGCATCTGCAGGCCTCCGGCATTCCGGTGGAGTCCTCCAAGGGCGAATGGGGTCCCGGCCAGGAGGAAATCAACGTCAAATATGCCGATGCGCTGACCATGGCCGACCGCCACGTGGTGCTGAAAAACGCTACCAAGGAAATCGCCTGGGCGCAGGGCAAGGCCGTCACCTTCATGGCCAAATGGGACTATGGGCTTGCCGGCTCATCCAGCCACATCCACATGTCCTTGGCCGACCAAGCGGGCAAACCGCTCTTTGTGGATCCGGCCGATCAGCGCGGCATGAGCGCGCTGATGAAGCACTTCATGGCCGGCCAGCTCGCCTATGCCCGCGACATCACCTATTTCCTTGCGCCCTACATCAACAGCTACAAGCGCTTTCAGGCCGGCACGTTTGCCCCGACCAAGACGATCTGGTCGCCCGACAACCGCACGGCGGGCTTCCGGCTCTGCGGGGAACACTCCAGATCCATCCGCGTCGAGTGCCGCATCGGCGGCGCCGATCTCAACCCTTACCTGGCCATAGCGGCCCTGATCGCTGCGGGGATCAGGGGCATCGAGGAAAAACTCATCCTTGAGCCCCCGTTTGTCGGCGATGCCTACATCACCCAGCAACTGCGCGAAATTCCCAAGACCCTGCGCGACGCCACCGATTATCTCAAACGCTCCGACATGTTGTCGGAGGCGTTCGGCGCCGAGGTCGTCGCCCATTACGTGCATACGGCCCAATGGGAACAGCTCGAATATGACCGCCGCATAACCGACTGGGAACTCAAGCGCGGTTTCGAGCGGAGCTGAGTACTGCCTTAGTGCAGCCCTAAACTCTTCCCACCGTCATTGCCGGGCTCGTCCCGGCAATCCATCGCCCAGCCTTTGGGGCACTGCGGATTACCCCGGCCAGCCCGGCAATGACGGTGTGGAAGACCAGATAAAGAGGCATTCATGACCGAAACCGTCCAGATCATCTCCCCTATCGATGGCAGCGTCTATGCTGAACGCCCGCTCGCCACCGCGCTCGAAATCGAAGCCGCCATCATCCGCGCCAAGGCGGCGCGCCACGCCTGGGGCGAGACCACCCTGGCCGAGCGGCAGAAGATCCTCACCCATTTCATCGATGCGCTCCTGCTGATGAATGACGCGATCGTGCCCGAGCTCGCCTGGCAGATGGGGCG
>JAQGJI010000016.1 GCA_028290685.1 Devosia sp.
GGCTTGATGGCTTCGGCGGGACATTCGGGCTCGCAGACGCCGCAATCGATACACTCGTCGGGGTGGATCACCAGCATGTTCTCGCCTTCGTAGAAGCAGTCCACCGGGCAGACTTCCACGCAGTCGGTGTATTTGCAGGCAATGCAATTGTCGGTGACGATATAGGTCATAGAAAGCCAAGGTCCGGCAGGTGTCTGGTCGCGTCCGGTGCTAAACCGTTTTGAGCCTTGCCGCAAGGCTGGCGCGTGCAGCCTTCTTGATTGGCCTTGAGGCTCACTCGTCATCCCCATGCAGCCGATCGATCTCGCGGCGCTCTTTCTTGGTAGGGCGACCGGCGCCCTCGGGGCGCTGGGCAATGGCGGCGTCATAGGGCGACAATTGCTCGCGCGGCAGGGGCGGCGGGGACAGATCCTGGTATAGGCCCTGTGCTTCGCTGGCCGGGCCACGGCGCTCGCCGGGGTCGATGATGCGCCAGACCAGGATGCGGCCATGCAGCACCATGGTCAGAACGTCGCCCGCTCCCACCTTGAGATCGCTTCGTTCGGTCTTTTCGCCATTGACCCGGATGGCGCCGGTTTCAATGATTTTTTGCGCCAGCGTGCGCGATTTCAGCGCGCGCGCATAAAACAGCCATTTGTCGAGCCGCTCCTTGCGGACGGGCGCGACTGGCTCGCTCAACGCCTACTCCGCCTTGCGGTCGCGCAGGGCCGCAAGTTTGGCGAAGGGCGAATCAGGATCGAAGGCTTTTTCCTTGCGCTCGGGCTGTGGCCGCTCGAACTTGGGCTTTTCCTCCCGCAGGTGCTCGGGACGGCGGTTGTCGTTGCGGCCCTTGCTGTCGAACTTGGGCTTAGGCTTGAGGTGCTGGGCCTTGGTGAGGTCCTGCACTTCCCCTTCCGGGCGGCGGTTTGATGGGGGACGGGGACGCTCGGGCCGGGCAGGCCGGGCCTGCACTTCGCCCTCGGGCCGGCGGCGGCTTTCCGGGCGGCGGCTATCGGGGCGCCGGTGATCCACACGTTTACCGGCAGGGGACCAGATTTCATCAAACTCGGGCTCGGCCGGAGCAGAGGGCGCTGCCTCGGCCCTTTCAGGGGCCGCTTCAACGATCGTGGTGGAGGGAATGACTTCGCCCAACACCGGCGCGATATCGGCCGGCACCGCCTCGACAGGCGCTGCCTCCACGGCATCCAGTGAAACCGGGTTCTCGCTCAGCACTTCCTCGAGCGCAGGGGCTTCGGACGTCGCGTCCGCGGCAGGGGCAGGGGCCGCCTGCTTGGGAACGCGCTTGACCCGATAGCCTAGCGAGGTGAGGATCGAGGCAAAATCCTCGCCCGAGCAACCCAGCAGCGACGTCATCTCCACAGTGACGCGGAACCCGTTGCCTTCGGCTGCGCCCGCGGGGGGCTCACCCTGGAAGCGGGTTGGGTCAAGCGCAATCAAGGGGCGAATGATATCGGCGAGGCGCTCCAGAATATCGATGCGAACGGCGCGCTTGCCCGCGACCTTGAAGCCGGCAGTCTCGTAAAGGCGGGTATCGACTTCCCCGTCCACCACAAACGAGGTGCGGCCCGAAAGCACGATATGGGGAATATCGGTTACGCCGGGCTGGCGCACGCCGCCATGCTTGAGGGCAAACAGGATCAGCGCCAGTTCGCGCGGAGCGGGCTTGAGCGAAAGCGGCAGGTAGATGTGGTAGGCGCCGAACTTGATGCCCAGCTTGCGCATCATGCCGCGCGTGTCCTGATCGAGGTTTTTCACCTCTTCGGCGACTTGCGCCCGGGGAATGAGGCCCAGATTTTCATGGAGCTGGTAGGCGATGCCGCGCGCTGCGCCTTCCAGTTCTGCCGGAGCTTCAAGCGCCATGACGCCTTCAAGCACGGTGTTGATATGGTGGCGCAGCCACAGGCTGAGACGATCCTGCACACGCTCCAGATCGGTGCCGGTCAGGGTTTCGTCCGCCAGCATCAGGATGCGCGGGCGATAAAGACTGTCCCCCTCGATCAGCTCGGCAACTAGATCGCCCTTCCAGCGCAGGCGCCCGTCGGTCGCCAGAACGATTTCCTCGTTTGGAGCGCCGGCCAGCCGGTCGGCCCGGTTGCGAATTTCAGGCGCCACCACGTGATCGGCAGCCGTGCGCAATCCCTTGGTGTCGGCGTCCCCATCATTGCGCGCCAGGGTAAAACGGAAGCCTTCGAGCGTGCCGATGAGATGGCCCTCCAGCCGCACTTCGCCACGCTCGTTGATCTCGGGAGATGCCATGTATTTGTCTTTCAGATGACGAAGCAGCACAGATGTGCGCCGGTCGACGAACCGCTGGGTTAGGCGCTCATGGAGTGCATCGCTCAGCCGATCTTCAATATCCCGTGTCTTTTCGCGCCAATGCGCCGGGTCTGCAAGCCAGTTTTTACGGTTCGCGACAAAGGTCCAGGTCCTGATCTGCTTGATGCGGTTGCTCAGCGTGTCGATATCACCGCTGGAATTGTCGCAAAAACGCACCTGTTCGGCAATCCAGTCGGCGTTGACCACGCCGCGCTTGGCTAAATCTGTGTAAATGCGCGTGACGATTTCACCGTGATTGGCGGGCGAAATCCCCTGGTAATCCGGGATCTGGCAACATTCCCAGAGCAGGCGGGCGCCATCGAGCCCCCGGGCCAGTTGCCCTGCTTCGTTGCGGGAGACGAATTCAAGGGCATGCTGGTCCTTGGCGATGGGCACGCGGGTGAGGCTGCGATGCTCGGGAGATTGCTCCAGGGTGTTGAGCAGCGCCGGTATGGAGGAGAAATCCAGCTGGTTGTTGCGCCATTGCAGCACTTTGACCGGATCGAAATCGTGGGTTTCAAGCGCCACGACCATTTCCTCGTCGAATCCTTCGGTGCCGCCGGTGACGCCAAAGGTGCCGTTGCGCGCGTGGCGCCCGGCGCGGCCGGCGATCTGGCCGATCTCGGCCGGGGTCAGCGGACGGCTCTGGTGGCCGTCGAACTTGGTATCGTCGGCAAAGGCGACGTGGTGGATATCGAGGTTCAGCCCCATGCCGATGGCGTCGGTTGCGACCAGAAAATCCACATCGCCATTCTGGTAGAGTTCGACCTGCGCGTTGCGGGTGCGGGGCGACAGCGCGCCCATGACCACGGCCGCGCCGCCCCGTTCGCGCCGGATCAGTTCGGCAATGGCATAGACCTGACGCGCCGAGAAGGCGACGATGGCCGAGCGGGCGGGCTGGCGCGAGATTTTCTTTGAACCAGCGTAGGTGAGCTGGGAAAACCGCGGGCGGTCGATGATCTCGCAATGGGGCAGCAGGCGCTTGATGACCGGCGCCATGGTCGCGGCGCCAAGCAGCAGCGTTTCGCTGGTGCCGCGGGCATGCAGGATGCGATCGGTAAAGACATGGCCCCGATCGAAGTCGATGGCGGTCTGGATTTCATCGATCGCCACGCAGTCGACACGGATGTTGGTGGGCATGGCCTCGACCGTGCAGACCCAGAATCGCGGCTTGGGCGGAACGATCCGCTCCTCGCCCGTGACCAGCGCCACGGCCCCCTCCCCGACCCGCTCGACGCAGCGCTGGTAAACTTCGCGCGCCAGCAAGCGCAAGGGCAGCCCGATCATCCCCGAAGGATGGGCCAGCATGCGTTCGATGGCAAAATAGGTCTTGCCGGTGTTGGTGGGGCCAAGGATTGCCTTGACGGATTGTGGAGGCGCGAAGGTCATCATGGACAATGTAGGAGGTTCCGCCGCAGGTTTCGAGGGGGGCAACGCCTTGTCCCGATAAAGGACAAGATGTGCGATGCTTTTGCCACCCCGTTAAGAGAGGAAACGCAGGCGGAACGAAGCAGCACCGAATCAAGAGCACCAGAACAGTGCGGGTTTGTTCACGGCCAGCGGTAGGGGGTGGGTGCCGCGCAGGGCACTAGATGGTGGTGAGGGGCGCTCCAAGGGCAGCAATTTGGCCCGGGCGGGTTAAACTATGTTGAGAAAGCCTGAATTTCGGCCGGAACGGGGTGAGCGTAAAGAAGCCGTTAATCGGGATCGACGGGACCAGGGGCAAGCGCTTCATCTGCCGAGTCCCGGCCAGACCGGAACTGTTGCGCCCGAATAAAGCAAATACAGGGTTGACCGTACCATCCTGGCACAGGGCTGTTGCCAATCTCGATGTCGCCCCCTGCCCCGGGCTCGCATCGCTGCCCGGGGCAGGGGCAACATCGAGTGTGGATGCGCCATGGAAATCGACTGACCAGGAACTGTCCCGCAGTGGAGCGGAACAGCCATGGCCCGATCCTTACCTTTAACCCTTGGTCCGGAACGGGAACGAAAGGTGACAGAATCGCGATACGGGGTGAAATGCGGGTTTGTTCACGGCGATAGGCAGTGGGAGCGAACTGCCCGGCACACCAGCGGCGGCAGTGCCGCCCCATTAACAGGCCGTTGGGGCGCCCAAGCAGTTCATCTTGGTGAACAGGCGGTTAAAACCGGGGGGTTTCGCCCAAGTGCGAAGGCAAGCTTGCACCAGACACGGCCAATAAAAAACCGGCGTTAAGACCTTGCGCGCCGTGGCGTGCGGCTTTGCCAATGCAAAACCAACAAAAAAGGGTTTGACCGCTCCGAAACGGGACGTTGCGTCAATATTTCATGCCGGTCAGAACCATCGACAGATCGCCCATATTGGTGCCCACCAATACCCGATAGGGGATGAAATAACCGGTTTCGCCCAGGGGCGCGTACCAGATGACGATGCGGCCGCTGTCGGCCAGGTAGTTGGTGATCTCGGACGAGGTGAAATGGCCCGATACGGGCTGGTAGTCGAGCGTGCAGAGGACCACAGGCCCCTGGTAGCCGGTGCGGGGCGAGTTGGCCTGCTCCTCGCGGGCATAAGCCATGGTGATGTTGAAGCGTTCGACCCCGGTGAAGATGCCGGCCTGGCGCTGGCACAAGCTCCGGTCAAGCGCTGCGCCCTTGAGCACGAAAGCGGATAAGAAATCGCCCGCCCCGCCCAGGTGGCTGCGCTCGATCGGCACCCGGTCATAATTGTCCAGGATGGGCGGCTCCACCTTGAAGGTGGACACGTTGCGCCCGGCAAAGCTCACCTCGACGTCGAAGGTTTCGCCATTGGCGCGGGTCTGGAGCGCGAAGGCGCGCGCGACCAGGTCCTTGCCTGCCGAAGAGCCCCGGGCGCTGGCGGTGGCCGTGCCGGAGGCCACGACGGCGCCCAGGCCCGCGACATTGGCGGCAAGCTCCAGCGTGTAGTCCTGGCCGTTGTCGGTCAGGTCGACATTCATGGCCGCGATGTTGATCCCCCCCAGGGTGAGCACATAGCTGGCACGCGCCTCGACGGGCGCAGCGGCGGCAGGGAGCGACAAGGACAGCGCGAGGGCAGCAGGCAAGGCGAAGCGGAACTGGGTCAAGGCATCGATCTCGGCGGAAACGAATCAGCTATTGGGTCGAAACTGCCCGCCTCACAAGGTGCACGCAAGGCGCTCGCACCCCTTTGAGCGTGCCATTGCCTTGACGGGGCCGCCGGTTTTCTTTAAAGACGCGCCATATTTCCCAACAATCGAGGCCCGTCGCGGTTGAACCGCCACGCAGGACCTTTACACAAATAGGATATCTCCCAAATGGCACGTCGCTGTGAACTGACTGGCAAGGGCGTTATGACTGGCAACAACGTGTCCCACGCCCTGAACCGGACGCGTCGCCGGTTCCTGCCCAACCTTTTGAACGTGACCCTGCTGTCGGATGCGCTGAACCGCCCCGTCAAGCTGCGCATCTGTGCAGCGGCGCTGCGCACCGTGGAGCATCGGGGCGGGCTCGATGCGTTCCTGCTCAAGCAGGATGATGCCGATCTGAGCAAGCTGGCCCAGGGCATCAAGAAGGAAATTCGCGCGGCGCTGGCTGCGTAAACGGATTTTTCCGGTTAGAATTGAGCCGCGTGGAGCACAGCTCCGCGCGGCTTTGTTTTGTCTGCCCGGTCCGCTGCGTTGACGCCGAGCGCGACTCACCCGCGGTTGGGGAAGGAACGAACGGCTTTAATCCCTGCGCACCGGTCTTTTGCCGGCGGCGCCCAACGGAGGTTGCAGTTCCATGCTGGCGCGTTTTCTGGTGGCTATTGCCGCCATGGTCGTGATCGTCGCGGCGTCCAATGTTCTTGTGCAATACCCCTTCATGGTCCAGCTGGGCCCGATCAACCTGGGGGATATCCTCACCTGGGGCGCCTGGACCTATCCGGTGGCGTTCCTTGTTACCGACCTGACCAATCGCACCTTCGGGCCGGCCAAGGCGCGCCTGGCCGTGTTTGCCGGGTTTTTGGTGGCGGTGGTCCTGTCGGTCTATCTGGCAAGCCCGCGCATCGCCATCGCCTCAGGCACGGCGTTCCTGGTAGCGCAGCTGGTTGATATCTCGGTGTTCCATCGCCTGCGCGAGGGCGCCTGGTGGAAAGCGCCGATGTTCTCCTCGCTGGTGAGTTCGGCGCTTGATACAGCCATTTTCTTTAGCCTGGCCATGGCCCCCGGCTTTGCCGCTCTTGATACCATGTTTGGCCTTGAGGATGGTTCACTGGCGTTTCCGGCGCCGTTTCTGGCCTTTGGCCCCCAGGTGCCGCTATGGGTGTCGCTGGCGGCAGGAGATTTCCTGGTCAAGCTGTTGCTGGCGGTGCTGATGCTGGTCCCGTACCGGACCCTGCGGGGATGGCTGGCCAAGCGCGGTGTCGTGGCGGGCTAGCAAGCCGCCTGCGCTATAAGTCGTCGTTACCCGGCTGGTCCGGCTGATCCATCTGGAGGCCAGGGTGCGACCGTCCGATTGCCCGGACCAAAGGGGCATTGACGATGAACTGTAAGGCAGAGGTCGCAACCCAGCCAGGGGAGGCGGTTGCTGGTTGGAGGGAGTGGAGCGGCTCCCCTAGTCGGGCAGCGCGAATTCCAGCAGCAGGCTTCTTTGCCAATCGTTGAAATTGTTGTCCGAGCCGATGAGGATGCGTTGCTCGCCATTGGGGGCGGTGTGGACCATCAACGCTTCCATGTTGTCGATGGAGCCGCCGCCGGCCGAGAGCAGCAATTCACCCGTCATCAGGGCGTTGGGCCGCACCTGGGCCGCCGGGATGCGGCGCAGGTGCATGACGAAACTCAGCA
>JAQGJI010000129.1 GCA_028290685.1 Devosia sp.
GTTTTCCAGCCATTGCGCTTCCAGCCATGCATCCAGCTCTGCACGCCGTTTTTCACATACTGGCTGTCGGTATGCAGTTCCACGACGCATGGCCGCTTCAGCGCCGTCAGCGCCTCGATGGCCGCGGTCAATTCCATCTTGTTGTTGGTGGTCAGCCCCTCGCCACCCTTGAGCTCCTTGGTGTGCCCGCCATACTCAAGGATCGCGCCCCAGCCGCCGGGTCCCGGATTGCCCGAACAGGCCCCGTCGGTATGAATCACAACCTTGTCGCTCACGCCGCTTGCTTCCGCATGATGTGGAACTGGCATGCCTGATCATCGATCACGCCCACATGGGTCTTTTCCATGCCGATCCGCTGCAGTACCGCCAGCGAAGCCGTGTTGCGCACATCGGCAAAGCCAAGAAAATAATCCCAGTCGGTCTCGCGAAAAATCCAGTCCCGCAGACCGCTCGCGGCTTCGGTGGCATAACCCTGCCCATGATATTCCGGCAGCAGGGCATAGCCGATCTCGGGCTCTTCTTTGGCCCCGAACAAGCCAAAGCCTGCCCGCCCGACAAATACTCCATCGCTCTTGCGGGTCACCCGCAGCTTGCCCATGCGGTGCCGGGCGAAATTGTCGCCCCAGATCGCCAGCCGCGCTTGCGCCTTTTCCCGGCTCCAGGGCTGCCCGTCGGCATCCAGATACCGCGCCACCAGCGGTTCGCCATGCAGCCGCACCAGATCGTCGAGTTGATCGTTCCGCCAGCCGCTCAGCACCAGCCGACTGGTTTCCAGCAAGGTCAGACTGCTCATTGGGAAACGGCTGCCTCGATGGTGCGCAATTCACGAGGAATATTGAAGGCGATGTTTTCCCTGGCGGTGACGCGCGCCTCGACCTTTATGTCGAACCGCTGGGCAAAGGCTTCGATCACCTCGTCCACCAGTTTCTCGGGCGCCGACGCACCGGCCGAAACCCCCAGGGTGCGGATGCCCTGGTAGCGGGACCAGTCGATCTGGGATGCGCGGTCCACCAGCACTGCATTCGTGCAGCCGGCCCGTTCGGCCACTTCCACCAGCCGCAGCGAGTTCGATGAATTGGGCGAGCCCACCACGATCATCGCATCCACCTCGGGCGCCACGGCCTTGATGGCGTCCTGCCGGTTGGTGGTGGCATAGCAGATATCTTCCTTGTGCGGCCCGCTGATCAGCGGAAACCGCCGCTTGAGCGCGTCGACGATCTCGCGCGTGTCGTCCACGGAAAGCGTTGTCTGCGTCACGAAGGCCAGCTTTGCCGGATCGCGCGGGGTGAACGCCATGGCATCCGCCAGGTGTTCGATCAGGCTGATCGCTCCGGGCGGCAACTGGCCCATCGTCCCCACCACTTCAGGGTGTCCAGCGTGCCCGATCAGCACGATTTCCTGCCCCTCGGCATGGTGGCGCTGTGCCTCCACATGGACCTTGCTCACCAGCGGACAGGTCGCATCGAGAAAAAACATGTTCCGGCTCTTGGCATCGGCCGGCACCGATTTTGGTACGCCATGGGCTGAAAACACCACGGGCGCATCGGTCGGGGGGATTTCGCTCAAGTCCTCGACAAACACCGCGCCCCTGTCGCGCAAGCCGTCCACCACATATTTGTTGTGAACGATGGCGTGGCGCACGTAAACCGGCGCACCGTATTTTTCCAGCGCCAGCTCCACGATCTGGATCGCCCGGTCCACCCCGGCGCAAAATCCGCGCGGGGCGCATAGCAAAATATCGAGTGGTGGCCGCTTTTCCATAACAGATCAGATGCTTTCACCGACGCTCCAAGTCAAGTCTTGTTGCGGTCGCACCGGCTCATGGGCAATATGGCGGCCACCATAGATCAAGGACCCCGATGTGAGCCTGGCCCAGGAAATGTTCGCGATTGCCCCTGCCGTGGGGAGGGCGAATCTATCGGCCAGCCAGCTGAAGCTCCTGAGCGGCAAGGCGCGCTGGATCTTCCGGGTCGGGGAGGCGGGTCTGCCGACCGTCCCCACTATTTTGATCACGCGCGCGGCGTGGGAGGCGCTGCAGGCGGAGCGCGGGCGCAAGGATACAAGGCTGCGCACCCACTGGATTGCCTGTCTGTTCAAGCTTGTCGGCAAGGACGCCGAGCCGCCCTTGCTGGTCGTGCGTACGTCGGCCGCCACGCACAATGCTGGCCTCATGCCGGCCCGCATGGGCCTTGGCGCCCCCGCCAACCCGGCCGATGCCGTCGATCCCGCCCGCCCGCTCGCCAAAGCCATCAAGAACGCCTTCGACAGCTACGGCTTTGGCCAGGGCTGGACGGCCCACCCCGATGAAGACCGCGGCAAGCAGATCGTTCTGGTCCAGGCTGCCGCCCGCGGCGACATCGAACAGTTCCTCACCCGCAACGCCACGACCGGCGTTCTGGGCCCGGCCCCCATCGATGGCGCTCCCCTGCCGCGCCTGCCCGAATCCATCGCCGCGCTGATCCACCTGCTTGACGCCAAGGCTGGCCGCCACATGATCTGCACCGTCGCGATCGACAAGGGCCAGGCCGTTTTCGTGTCGGCGCGCCCTTCCCAGGTCAGCGCCGCCGCCGATCTCGAAGCCGCCGTCGATCGGGTCAGCCGCCGGGTATGGTCCCCCCAGAACGCCGTTGCCCGGGTCGATCCGACGCGCCTTGCCCAATTGCTGCATCCACGTCTGAGCGCCGCGCAAAGCGCCATTCCCATCGCCACCGGCCTGGGCGTTTCCCCCGGCGCTGCCTCGGGCGTCATCGTCTTCAATCCCGAGGATGCCGCCCGGATTCATGCCCGTGGCAAGCACTGCATCCTGGTGGTCAACGAAACCGGCCCCGCCGACATCGAGGGCATGAAGGCCGCAACCGGTATCCTGACCGCCCGGGGCGGCATGTCCAGCCACGCCGGCGTCATCGCCCGGATCACCGGCAAGCCCTGCGTTGCGGGCGTCCGCACCCTCTCGGTGGACGCCGGCGAAATGGTCTGCCGCATTGGCGAGCGTGAGTTCCGCACCGGCGACCGCCTCACCATCGATGGCTCTGACGGCTCGGTCTATGTCGGCGCGCTGCCGCTCGCCCAGCCCCATATCGGCGGGGCCATCGGCAAGCTCCTGGGCTGGTCCGACGCTTCCCGCCAGATTGCCGTGCGCACCAATGTCGAAACCGTGCAGTCAGCCAGGACGGCGCTAAGCTTCGGGGCTGAAGGCATTGGCCTTGCCCGCTCCGAACACATGTTCTTTTCCCCCGAGCGCATGGTCGCCCTGCGCCGCATGATCCTGTCCGAAAACGAGGACGACCGCTCCCGCGCCGTCAATGGCCTTGTCGGCTTTCAGACCGGGGACTATTCGGCGCTGTTTTCCGCCATGGCCGGGCTGCCGGTAACGGTGCGTCTGTTTGATCCGCCCTTGCACGAATTCCTGCCGCGCAGCGACGAAGACATCGAGGAAACCGCAGCGTCCCTGGGCCTTGCCGTGCGTGCCCTGCGCCTGCGGCTCGAGCGCATCGCCGAGGTCAATCCCATGCTGGGTCACCGGGGCGTGCGCCTGGCCATCACCTATCCCGAGATCCTGCAGATGCAGATGCAGGCCATCATGGCCGGTGCCCGCGCCGCTTCCGAAACGCAGAACCAGCCGGTGATCGTTGAGGTCATGGTCCCCTTTGTGTCCACCGCTACCGAGGTCGCCTGGGTGCGCGAGCGCGCCATGGCCATTGCCGACAATTCGGGCCTGCTGCGCTCCGAGCGCGCCAGTTTCTCCTTTGGCACCATGATCGAGCTGCCCCGCGCCTGCCTGCGCGCCGGCGACATTGCCCAGATGGTCGATTTCATCTCCTTTGGCACCAATGACCTGACCCAGACCACGTTCGGGATTTCCCGCGATGACGCGCCGACCTTTCTTGCCGCCTACCAGCGCAAGGGCGTCTACGAACGGGATCCCTTCGTCACCATCGATGAAAAGGGCGTCGGTGAACTGATTGCCATCGCCATCGATCGGGGCAGGGCCGCCAATCCGCGCCTCAAGATCGGGATTTGCGGCGAACACGCCGGCGATCCCGCTTCGCTGCGATTTTTTGCCGGCCTGGGCGTCGACTATGTCTCGTGCTCGCCCTATCGTGTTCCGGTAGCCCGGCTGACACTGGCACAAGCCATGCTTAAATGATTGATCAATGATCCCCATATCCAGGGGGTCGCCGCAATGCCGGCACCAGGGGGACCCGACCAAAGTGAAATTACTGTCAGCTCTGGCACTGGCGCCACTGTTTGCCTTTCCGGCGCCCGCCGCTCTCGCCCAGGCCGGCGTGGCTGCATGCGTCGCCCAGTCTGACGATGGCCAGCGTCTGGCGTGCTACGACGCTCTTTTCCGCAGCGGCGCCGCCCAGGCCCCGGCGCTTGAGGTCGTGGTTCAGTCCGAACAGCTGATCCCCGCCAGCCCCAGCGGCCGTGCTCCTGCGACAATGACAATTGCGTGCGAGGCCGGCAATCTGACCATTGCGTTCGCTTTTGCGGGCAACACCATGTCTGCACTTGGCCGGGACGCCGGCCTCACCTTGCAGAACGATCTTGAACAGGCCCGCAGCCGCACCTTGCCGGTGGACCCGACAAATACCGCCATCCTGCTCGACAACACCCGCGATGCCACTGCATTTCTTGATGGCCTGGCGGGCGTCAACAACCTGACGGCCCGCGTCACCCCGGTCAATTCCCGCTCGCTTCGCGTGCGCTTCCAGGTGGCTGGCATAGGCGAGCGCGTCGCCCCCGTCCGGGCGGCCTGTGGCGTCTAGACCACAAGCGGGCCGCTTCACAGTTTTGCCCGCCCAGCGCCATGGTTCGTCCATTGCTGCGCCCCATTGGCTGTTTACTCGACGCTAACCCTAATCGGACATCATCACAAAGAGCGGCATTTTAGCGTCACATTTGCCCCTGAGTCTGTTGTCGCGTTGAGTTGAGTAGCATTGATGGTTCTATCCCACCGGCCCAGCGCGCCTTTGCGCCTGGCTAGAGCGGTTCGTCGCCAATATCCCCTCGCCAGGGTTCTGGCCCTCGGAGCGTTTTGTGCGCTGGCCTATACCGGCCTCACCGGTGGGGCTTTCGGCCCATCGTCGGATCTGGCCGAGGCGCTGCCGGCGCAGGTCCATCTGATGCAGGCGAGCCTCTCCTATGCCGGCGTGGACCCCGTGATCACCGGTTCGGTTGACCATCTGTTCGCCAGTGCCAGCTTTACCGGCCCCAATCGCGCTGAAAAGACCGATCGCGTGCGCCCCAAGGCCGATGCGCTGGCCATCTCGCGCAGCTTTGCCGAAGTGCGTGTCCGCCTCGCCGCATTGCGCTCGGACCCAGCCGAGCTGGGACAGTCCCGCCTGGCCGATATCGACATCGAGCCCACCGGCGACGTCGAGATCGGGCCGCGCCTGTCGGTTGCTTCCCTTGGCGGCTCGGGAGCCTCCGCGCTCGACGCCATTGCCGGCATCGCCCCCGAGATGTCGACCCCCACGCCCGCTGCTGCCTCCGAGCAACTCGCCTATGCCCGCGCCCAGGCGCCGGTCACCGGCGGCTTTGCCACCGGCCAGCGCATTGAAACGTCGGAAAAGGAATTGTGGTGCCTTGCCACCGCGATTTACTTCGAAGCCCGGGGCGAAAGCTATCGCGGCCAGGTTGCCGTCGCGCAGGTCGTGCAGAACCGGGTCAAGGACCGCCGCTATCCTGACACCATTTGCGGCGTCGTGTTCCAGAACCAGCACCGCCGCAATTCCTGCCAGTTCTCCTTTGCCTGCGATGGCCAGCCCGAAGTTATCGGCGATCGCACCGCCTGGACGCAGGCCGAAGACATCGCCAAGCGCTTCGCCGCGGGCGAGCTCTACCTCACCGAAGTCGCCGACGCGACGCACTACCACGCCACCTATGTGCGCCCCGCCTGGGCCCCGCGCATGACCAGACTGACCCAGATCGGCCTGCACGTTTTCTACAAATTCAAGAGTGGCTGGCTGTTCGGGTAAGCGCTGGGCGACCGGCGCCCGCGCCGGTCCCACTCGCACCGCTCGTCACCCGCGGGCGCAGCTCCCAGGGTACTGTGCGTCAACGGTGGCCGGCAGGTGCCGTGCCCCTGGGCCAAGTCCAGGGGCGAGCGTCCCTGCGGTTGGCCCTAGTGGCTGTAATCGCTGTAAACAAACGAATTCGCCACCTGGCTGCTGAACCCGCTCCAGCCGTTCTTGCTCCAGAACCAGAACCGGTTGGGCACCCGCTGCTCATCCACCGCAATGCCGGCATATCGCACATGCCGGGAAAACATCGCGTCGGTTGAGTAGGTCCCCGTCGCGGTCGTGGTGATCGTCACATGGGACACGCGTCCCCCTTCGATCTTTTTGACGCGAACGCTGGACAGCGGCTCGGTTCCCACCCAGTCCTCATGCTGCACCCGGTACTGCCGCTCATTGAACTTCACGAGGTCGTTCGGATCAAACCCGGGGGCTGCGGCCATTCCCAGCACCTCGCTCGCCAGCGCCGGCATGCTCATTCCGGGCCCGGTTACGGCAATCACCGAAGCGGCCAGCGCTCCCAAAGCCATTCCAATCACTGCATGGCGTGTCGGCAGGTTCATGGCAGCGGTCCCAATCTGGTGCGACTAACATTGGTTTGTTAACGAACCAGTAACCATGCAGTGCCAGCCAAGGCAAAATGAAAGCCTTGTTAAAGTTAATCCCGCTCCTGCCCGTGAACGCTCCAGGCCAGTCATCCGTGGCAGGGGGAGGGGGCTATTGCATGGTGGCAGGATCATCGGGCACCCGATCCATCCCCTCGCAGGGAGAGGCTCGCCGGGGGTAGGCTGAGGAGGCGCCGAACTGGCTAGCTCCCGATCGCCTCGAACGCCGCCACGAACCGGTCGTGCGCCTCCCGCGTCGGCCATGGCCGGATCAGTTTGTCGAACGCCTCGACATCGAACGCCGGCTGGCCCGGTGCTCCGAAAAACTTGCGCGCCTCTGCATCGGCAAACCCCGCCAGGTGCGTCGCCTCGAAGAACGCCGCTTCCCGGTCCGCCTTCTTCACCAGCTTGGCCAGCGCCGCCGGCATGCTGGCGGGCAGCGAGAAACGCAGGAAAATGGCGGACAGCAGCCGGTTCTCGACGTCCTTGTAATTGCCCCCCATTGCCGCCTTGAACGGGGAGATGATGTCGCCCATCACATATTCGGGCGCATCATGCAGCAGCGCCTGCAATTGCCACACGGGGCTGCAACCGGGGTTCATCGCGCGAAACAGCTCCAGCACCAGCACCGAATGCTGCGCCACCGAAAACGGATAATCCCCGCGCGTCTGCCCGTTCCACCGGGCCACCCGCGCCAGTCCGTGCGCAATGTCGGACAGTTCCACGTCCAGCGGCGAAGGGTCCAGAATATCGAGCCGTCTCCCCGACAGCATGCGCTGCCAGGCCCGCGTACCATGCCGCGCCATCATGCCCCCAAATCTACCTGAAGTCCGAGGCTACCCAACCCGGCTCGATTCTCCCAGCACCGCTGGTGGGTCATTCCGGGCCCGCCCACCTGAATTGTCACGGGCTGGACGCAAGAGCTCTTACTTGACGATCTCGTCCCAGAGGTCACGCCAATCCGGATTGTGTTCCTCGATCAGTGTTTCCTTCCACTGCCGATACCAACGTTTGAGTGTCTTTTCTCGCTGTATGGCTAGTGGAACCGTCTCATGGACCTCGAAGTGCACGAGGCGCTTGATGTTGTTCGATTTGGTGTAGCCCTCGGCCAGACCCTCTCTGTGCTCGTAGACGCGCCGGATCAGGTCATTGGTGACACCGATATAGGTGCGCCCGCGCCGCATGTCCGCGAGGATATAAGTGTAGCCTGCCATGGCAGGGAGAGTGGAAGTGCAGAACTCTTGGGTCAAGCCCAAGAGTGACGATTGGGTTTTTGCCGGCTCGGGAGCCCACCGCTCGTCACCCTCGGGCTCGACCCGAGGGCTCTGCTCTGATTTCCCACAGCCACGCTTGGTGTCTGCGGCGCTTTCACTCAGGCTCGCTACTCTCCCCGAACCCGTACGCTGCCCACTCCGGCACACTCACCCGGACCGGCCTGTCCCCCACTGTCACCGCATCCACATCCCCCACCCGGTCCAGCCGTATGATTGCCACCGCCGAGCCATCCACCATGCCTCCGATGACCCCGGCCTCCCGCCCGCTCGCGATGACTGGCGTGCCAGGCTTCCCATCTACCCCCGAAACGATTGCTGGCCGCCGCCGCGCCGTGCCGCGGTGCTTCATGCGGCTCACCACTTCCTGGCCCACATAGCAGCCCTTGACGAAGTCGATGCCGCCCAGCAGGTCCATCCCCACGTCATGAGCAAAGACCTCCAACGGCGCATAATCGGGACCCAGTTCGGCGATGCCGGCTTCCACGCGCGCCGCCCGATAGGGTGCATCGTCGGGCTCCCAGGCCGCCGCCGACGCCACCGGTGCAATGACCCGCCAGCCCAGCTGCACCACCCCGCGCTGGTCGGCATGCGCGATCCCGGCCGCCACCGCCGCGCAATAACCCACCCTGTGGCTCTCGCGCAGATCATCGATCGCCACCTGCGCACGCAGGCGGTACATCTTCATCCGCTTGAAGAAATCATCGGCGACCGACTGATGCACATCGACCCAGATCGCCTCTTCGGCATGACCTGCCAGCCCTTCCGCCAGGATCTTGCCCTGCGGCGACAGCAGCGCCCACCATGCTGCGACCCCGTCGTTTTGAGCGGGCACATGCCCTGTCACCACATCGTTCAGCAGCTTGTGCGCATCAGGGCCCGAAAACCGGAACACCGCACGGTCGGCACGCAGATAGATAGACATGACACACTTGCCTCTCGCACGATCCGTCCGTTACGCCCGGGAACCGGGCGGAGCAAACACATGGCGCACTACGACACCGTTTTCAAGAACGCCATCGTGACCAGCCCGGACGGCGAAGGCTTGCCCGGAACTGCCGTCCCATGACGGCGTGGCCGTCACCGTCTGGTCAGTTGGCCGCACCCTTCGCGCAAAAATTGTCATGTGGCGGGCCGAGCGCGTCAGGTCCCGCACTCGGACAGCCGATCTGGCTTGCGGGGACCCTCAACGATAACACTATGCTAACGTAATCGGCCCTTGCGCTAACGCTATTGCAGCACGCGATCGAGGTTGTATTCACCCGTCCGGATGCGATCTGGAAGCAGCGCAATCAGGTCTGCAGTCGCCTCATCGCCATGCATTTTCACGAACGTGGCCAGCGCTGCAAACAGGGAAGCATGCGCCAGCGCCGCTGTTTGCACCCCATCGTCTTCCGCGCAATTCCATGCTTCTGCCAGATATTCCAGCGCCAGCTGCCGCTCTCCATGGTCATGGTCGAACACAGCTTTTCCCGACGCAGGCGCGAACATGGTTTTGGTGGTGGTCATGGGATTGGCGTAGCACGCCTCACCCCGCCAATCCCGTCAGAAGTAACCCGAAGGTTAAAAATTTGTAGGCGATTTTATCCCCCTACTCGGCAAAGCGCGTATGAATATCCCGGGCCGTTTGTTCGGCCTCGATCAGCAAACGGGTCAAGGCCTCCTGCGCAGCAGGGGTGCATGCCCGGTGAAAGCGAGCAAATGCCGTGTATCCCCCGTTGAACGCCCCGGCCAGCCGCTGCCGCCGGTCCTCGTCCGGCTCATCGAGCGAGATCAGATCGGCCATCTGCGTTCGCCAATCGGTGCTGTCCGCCTGGCACAGCGGCTGCAGGAAATAAAGGCTGCCCATGATTTCAGCGAGCCGCTCCATCTGCCGCTGATAGGGTGGATCAATCGCCCAAGCGGGAATGGTGACGGTGCAGAGCAGCAGGGCAGTGACTAAAAAACGCAAGTGTTTCAAGGCCAAGTCCAAAGTTCTGGTGATTCCTATCACCTTTGCGCCAGAACTGCGAAGGCCCTCGCGAGCACGTCATCCAGCCGGCTGGTTGTTCGCAGCGCGACAATGGCGGCCGGATCGATCCATTTGTGCTCCGCAACCTCTTCCGACGCCCGCAACAGGCCCGAAAAGTCCGCCGTCACGAACACCGCTAGGCGGAATGTTCCATCCCGTCCAAGGGATTGCACCATCACTGGCCTGGGATTGCGGATAGCCAGGTTAAGCTCTTCCTGAACCTCCCGCACGGCGCATTGCTCGATCGTTTCATCGCCTTCGATCCGCCCTCCGGGCAGTGTCCACAAATGCTGGTAGGGCGCAAAGGCGCGCTTGATCAGCAACACCTTGCCCTCACGAACAATGGCGACGCTGGCGGCATTGGGGTGGTCGGTCACGGGACGATCCATTGGCGATTCGGGCCTCAAGACATTACCTCTTATTGGCAGGGGAGGGAGACCCGATCAGATCCCCAGCATCTTGCCCGGGTTGAGTATGCCCTTGGGATCGAGTGCTTTCTTGATCGCACCCATCATGTCCAGAGCCACGGAATCCTTGACCTGCTGGAGCAATTGGACCTTGAGCTGGCCTATTCCGTGCTCGGCCGAAACAGAGCCGCCCAGCTTCAGAACGATGTCATATATGGCTTCATGGACCATCTCGTCAGCCTCTGCCATGAACGCCTTACCGTCTACCCCCACGGGTTGGCTGAAGTTGAAGTGAATATTACCATCCCCCATGTGCCCGAAGGGCATGGGGCGAATACCGGGAAAAAGGCGTTCAACCGCCGCAATGCCTTGGGCAATGAGCTGCGGGACGGCCGCTATGGGCACCGACACGTCGTGTTTGATGGAGGTGCCTTCCATCGATTGCACCTCGCTCATCTGTTCCCGGAAGGCCCACATCCGGGCCCGGTCGGCAAGGGATTCGGCCATCACGGCATTCTCGATCAGGCCATCGGCAAAGACCGCTTCGATAGCGGCCTGCAAAGCACCTCCCGGCCCGCCTTTCATGCGCGACACTTCGATCAGCGCGTACCATGGCGAGGGCCCCGCGGTGGGGTCGCGATCAAGAAATCCGTGCCTGAGCTGGAGTTCCAGCCCGAAAACCGGCACGATCTCGAACGCATTGAGGCGCGCCCCGATCCGCTCGTGCAAGGCTTGGAAGAGCATCAGCCCGGCGTCCGGCGACGCGATGTTGACCAGCGCGGTTTCATAGTCCTCAGGCTTTGGATAGATCTTGAGACTTGCTGCCGTGATGATCCCCAGCGTGCCTTCGGCGCCGACCAGCAAGTCCTTGAGATCATACCCCGTATTGTCTTTTTTGAGGGAACTGAGCCCTTGGTATAAACGCCCGTCGGCAAGCACGGCCTCGACCCCCATCGTCAACTCGCGGGCATTGCCATAGGCCAGCACGTTGACGCCGCCAGCGTTGGACGAGAGCAACCCCCCGATTCGCGCCGATCCCTGTGACGCCAGCCAGAGGGGAAATATCGTGCCCTGCGCTTCTGCCGCCTTGTGGGCGTTCTCAAGAATAACGCCAGCCTCGGCAGTCATCGTGCCGGCTGCAGGATCGATGGCACGGATGCGATCGAGCTTGGCGAGGCTTACGATGACCTCGTCGCCCCGCAGCGGCACCTGCCCCCCGACGAGACCGGTATTGCCTCCCTGGGCTATGATGCCGACTTCCCGCTCATTGGCCCAGCGCAGGATCGCCTGCACCTGCGCCACCGAGCCCGGCAAAGCCACTGCCGAAGCTTGGGCATGGAAGCGCTTTCGAGGCTCCTTGACATAGCCGCCCATCCGCTCGGGCTCCCCGATGACGGCATGAGCGCCGATCAGCGCGGTGAGGTCGGTAACGATCTGGTGGGATGACAAGGACATGGAACGACCGCACGATGGACAGGCTTATGAAAGTGGCAGGTGCAATGGCACCAGACAAGCGATCCAAGCCTCTATTTCGTTTCGGTGGGTGGCGCCATTGGACGAATCCACTACGGTGAGCACAACAATCTCGCAGGACGCGTCGCTCCAGGCGCGGCAATAATCAATGGCACCTCTTATCTGGCCGGAAATCTACTTCATCCGGCATGGCGAAACCCAGTGGAACTTCGAGCGCCGCTACCAGGGCCGCCGGGACATACCTCTCAACACCAAAGGTCAGGGCCAGGCTGATCAAAACGGCAGGGCACTTGCCGCCCTGTTCAGGGCGCGCGGCCTTGATCCCAATGCCTTCGAATGGCACGCGTCGCCCCTGGGCCGTACGCGCGAAACCATGGAGCGGGTGCGCGCCGGGTTCGAGGGGCCGCTCCCAGAGGTGAAATACGATGTGCGCCTGATGGAGATTTCCTTCGGCGTCCTGGAAGGGGAACTGTTCGAAGAACTTCCAGCCAACATGGCCGTAGCACTAGGCCACCGCACGGAGCAATATTGGGATTTCCGGCCCGAGGACGGCGAGAACTATCGTGATGTCGAAGCCCGCCTGGGCGAGTATTCTGCCGTTCTCAACGGGCCCTCGGTCGTTGTAGCGCATGGCGGCATAGCCCGTACCCTGCGCGTGCTCATCGAAGGCGCACCGATCGTGGAAGTCGTCAACTGGGCGCCGCCGCAGGATGCCATCATGCACTTTAGCCGCGGCAGGATGGAACTGCTCCGCGACGTACCATGATTGACCTTGGCTCCGGCGATGCCTAGAAAGCCCGGCAACACGGGGCTGCGCCATGTCTTTCAACACGTTCGGACATCTTTTTCGCTTCACCACCTGGGGTGAAAGCCACGGCCCGGCCCTGGGCGTTGTCATCGACGGCTGCCCGCCGGGCCTTGTTCTGACGCCTGAGATCATCCAGCGCGATCTGGACCGCCGCAAGCCGGGCCAGTCCAAATATACCACCCAGCGCCGCGAGGCCGACGAGGTCAGAATTCTGTCAGGCGTGTTCGAGGACGAGCGCACCGATGGTCCGCGCACGACGGGCACGCCCATATCCCTCCTTATCGAGAACACCGACCAGCGCTCCAAGGACTATGCCGACATTCGCGACAAATACCGGCCAGGCCATGCCGATTTCACCTACGACCAGAAATACGGCATTCGGGACTATCGCGGCGGCGGCAGGACTTCCGCCCGCGAGACGGCAGCCCGTGTAGCAGCCGGCGCAGTAGCCAGGCAGGTCCTTGATGGTATTTCGATCCGGGCCAGCCTCGTGCAGGTCGGCCCGCACAAGATCGACTACAACAATTTCGATTGGGAGCAGGTCGACCAGAACCCCTTCTTCTGCGCCGACGCCAGCGCGGCCGCGCTGTGGGCAGACTACCTCGACGCCATCCGCAAGGATGGCAATTCGGTGGGCGCGGTCATTGAAGTGGTGGCCGAGAACGTTCCGGCTGGTTGGGGGGCCCCGATCTATGGCAAGCTGAGCGCCGATCTGGCCTCTGCCATGATGAGCATCAATGCCGTCAAGGCTGTGGAAATCGGCGCCGGTTTTGAGGCAGCGAGCCTCACGGGTATCGAAAACGCCGATCAGATGCGGGCAGGTGAGGGCAAACCCTATTTCCTGTCCAATCATGCAGGGGGTATTCTGGGCGGCGTCTCCAATGGCGACCCGATTGTTTGCCGCTTTGCCGTCAAGCCCACTTCCTCGATCCTGACCTCCCGCCAGACCGTGACGACGATGAACCAGAACACCGACATCATCACCAAGGGCCGGCATGACCCCTGCGTCGGTATCCGCGCCGTTCCGGTGGGCGAAGCCATGATGGCACTGGTCCTGGCCGACCATGCCCTGCGCCACCGTGGCCAGACTGGACGCGAGGGAGCGGTGGGCTTTCAGCGGAATTAGCCGCGCCTGAACACCAGCACGGTCTCCAGATTACCATCGCCACCCGCAATCGGCGACGGGAGAGACCGGCGGTGCACAAACCCCAGGTCCTGCATAAAGTCGATCACCGCCGCGAGCGCCCCCTCAATCGCCGTTGCGCTGGTGGCGATCCCCCCTTTGCCGACATTTTGCCGCCCCACTTCGAACTGTGGCTTGAACAGGATAATGGCATCGGCAGTAGGGGTGCACAGCGCAAGCGGCGCTGCCAGCACCTTGATCACCGACACAAAACTGAGATCGGACACCAGCACCTCGACTGGCTCGGGGATCAACTGCGCCGTCAGGTCACGCGCATTGACCCCCTCCATGCTCACAACGCGATCACTGCCTCTCAGGCGCTGGTGCAACTGGTCATGCCCCACATCGACCGCATAGATGCGCCGGGCACCGCGCTCCATCAGCACCTGCGTGAAACCGCCCGTGGAAGCGCCGACATCAAGGCAAACCTTGTCCGCGACGTCGATCTCACCGGCATCAAGACCCGCCAGCAGTTTCAGCGCTGCGCGCGAAACGTAGTTGGCCGCAGGATCGCTCAGCGCGATCTTGTCCTCGCGCCCGACCATCTGGTTCTGTTTGAGCGCTGTGACGCCATTAATCGTCACGGTGCCACGCAATATCGCATCCCGGGCGCGGGCGCGACTGGGCACAAGTCCTCTCTGCTCGAGGGCAAGGTCTATCCGGATGCGCTCACTCATCCCCTGACCAACCGCTCGATCTTGGCAAGCGCCGTCGACTGGTCTTCCTCATAGGCGATTGTGCCTTCAAAACTTCCGTCGGCGCCAATGAGGAAGGTCGATGCCGTGTGGTTCACCAGATAATTGGGATCGCCTGGCTCCCCGACCTTCTCGGAAAACACGCCAAACGCCTTCTTGGCATTTTCGGTTTGCTCTAAACTGCTCCCCACCAGCCCGATGACGGAGGGATCAAAGCCTTCCACATAGCTTTTGAGCATGTCCACGCTGTCGCGCTCGGGATCCACCGACACGAAAATGATCCGCAGATCGTTTTCGCTCAGGCCCAGTTGGGAGCGCCAGGCAGTCGTTTCGGCCAGTGTCGTCGGGCAAACATCGGGACAAAAGGTAAAGCCGAAAAACACTAAACTTGGCGTGCCCCGCAGATCGTCCTGCGTGAAAGCACCGCCTTTGGTGGAGTTCAGAGCAAATTCCTGCCCGGTTATCCCAAGCGGCCGGGCGGGCGGCGAAAACAGATACAAAGCCGTAGCTCCGATTGCCACAACAGCAACCAGCGCCCACAGGATGAGACGGAAAGTCCGAAGCGATTTATGGCTGGTCATGACGGTCTAGGCGTCTAGTGGCTCGCTGCCGGTGGGCTTGCCGTCCCGGCTGAGCGTGATCTTTTCGATTCGCGCTTCGGCCGTGCGGAGCAAGGTCTCGCAGTGAGCTTTTAGAGCCTCGCCGCGCTCGTATATGGCGATGGACTCGGCCAGCGGGGCCCGGCCGGATTCCAGCTTGCTCACGATTTCCTCAAGCTGAACGAGAGCCGCCTCGAAGCTGAGGGCCTTGATATCTTCATTGTCGGCCATGGCCATCTTTCTAGTCGTCGAGGCGCCCCACTGCGCCATCCATCAGCACGGCCACGTGGTTGGAAACCCCGCCGGCCAAGCCCTTGAGGTCATAACCACCTTCAAGAAGCGACACAATGCGATTGCCGCAATAGCGCTCGGCGACATCCATCAACTTTCCGGTGAGCCAGCCATAGTCGCCCGACTGCCAGTTGAGCTGCGCCAACGGATCGCGATGATGCGCGTCGAACCCGGCCGAAATCAGCAGCAGATCGGGTGAAAAATCCACCAGCGCCGGAATGATCCGGTTGCGGTACGCATCACGCATGCTTTCACCGTCGGTTTGTGGGTCCAGTGGCGCATTGCTGATATTGCCAACCCCTGTTTCATTGGCCGCGCCCGTTCCGGGATAAAGCGGCATCTGGTGGCTGGAGGCATAAAACACGCTGCGATCATTCTTGAAGATGTCCTGTGTGCCGTTGCCGTGATGCACGTCGAAGTCGATGATGGCGATCCGTTCAGCCCCATATTTGCGTTGCGCCTCCCGCGCCACGATGGCCACGGTGTTGATCAGGCAAAAGCCCATGGGCGTGGCGATTTCGGCATGATGGCCCGGCGGGCGAATGGCGCAGAATGCATTGTCGACTTCACCCAGCAGAACCGCGTCGAGCCCCGACAGCGCGCCGCCAAGGCCGGTTGCCGCAGCCTTCAATGATGTCGCGGAGATAAAGGTATCAGCGTCGATCTGCCCGATGCCTTCGGCCGGGCGCGCATTGCGCAAGGTTTCCAGGTATCGGCCATCATGGACCAGCTCGGCTAACATCAGATCGCCAGCGGGCGCGTCGCGGCGGACCAGCCGGTCGAACCGGGGTCTGGCGAGTGCCTCTTGCACCGCCCGCATGCGATCCGCCCGCTCAGGATGCCCCTGCGGCGTGGCGTGGTCGGCAAAGTTCGGCTGGCTGACAAGCAGGGTGGTCACGCGGGGTGAGACTCCATTTCGCTGGTCGCTGCGTCTTGACGCGCCGGGGTCTCGTTGTCAAACAAACGCCATGCCGACAAACCCGCCCACAACGCCACTCAATCCAGTAACGGTAGCACAAGCTGCAGAGTTGCTGCACGCCGGCCAGGTTTGCGCGTTTCCCACGGAGACCGTATACGGCCTGGGTGGGGATGCGACCAATGCCGATGCGGTTCTCGCCATCTATGAGACCAAGGGGCGCCCCCGGTTCAATCCCTTGATCATGCACTGCGTTGACTTGGCGATGGCCGAACGGCTCGCGGTGTTTTCTCCTCTGGCTCAACGCATGGCCCAATTATGGCCCGGGCCGCTGACGCTGGTTCTGCCTGCCCGTCCAGGCAACGGGCTGGCCGATGTAGCAACGGCCGGGCTGGACACT
>JAQGJI010000201.1 GCA_028290685.1 Devosia sp.
TTTCGGTGGACGGGCAATTGGCCACCATCCGCGGCAAGTCCGAGCTCAGGGGCGCTCAGGTGATGGCCACCGATCTGCGCGCCTCGGTGTCGCTGGTTATTGCCGGTCTTGCCGCCAAGGGCGAAACCGTGGTCAACCGCATCTACCACCTCGATCGTGGCTTTGAAGGGCTCGAAAACAAGCTGAGCCGCTGCGGCGCCCAGATCGAGCGCGTCGCAGGGTAGGGGAGGACGGCTGGGATTTGCCCAAGGAGGGCGCTCCCCGTGCTCAGCGCCTAACCAAGTGCAGTGCACCCCGGATCAAGTCCGAGGGCAGGCCTTTGGGTTAAGCCCATGGGTGACGATCGTAGTAATGACAAACCGGTGCCGCACTCCCCGTGTCACCCCGGGCTCGACCCGGGGCCCATCCCCAGATCGCACCGCAGCCGCAAGGTGGATCCAACAACCACTCGGTACATGGTTCAACATCGGAGGATGGATCCCGGATCAAGTCCGGGATGACATCGTGGGTGTGGTGCCATGGTGCCCCACTCACCGCTCTGTCCCTCACCCTTTCACGTCCGGTACACTCCCCTCATCCACCCGGGATACAGGCGCTGCAGCGACCAGTGGCCGGGAGGAGGCCGAACGAGCAGGCAAGATCGTGGCTTGTTCCGGGTTGAGGTCCGGGCCCCGATCCAGCAGGCGTTGATGAGCGCGATTTCCAGGCTGCGCCAAAATTGGTCACCCCAGGGGGCGGCGTCGTCTCACACAACTTGCGGGGCGACGGCCGTCCCGATGTCCGCTTGTTTCATGATCACCGCATCCGGGGCGGCGCTCGCGCACGCGTTTTCTGCCCCTCCGGCATTGCCCCCGTGGCGGCAAACTTGTAGATCGGGCCGGATGTGACCAGATAGTGTCGTTCTATCCTCCACGAGGCCTTCGACCCATGACCGATCTCAAGCTGCTCGCCCTGGATAGCGAAGACCTGGAAGTGATTTCTGCCCATGTGCAGGACGCTGTCGTGCGGGTTTCCGACATGGGCTATGCCCGCGGTGACCGGCGCTTTGCCCTGTTGATGAACCGGTTCGACTGGATCGCCGAGAGCGGGCGGCGCGACAAAGGCGTGCGAAAGCGCTCCGCCTTGCATTTCGATGCAGTGCAATCGGTCGTGACCAATGGTTTTGATCCCGCGTCCGCCGAAGGCGTGCTCGAGCTTCTGGCGATAACCTTTACCCCCATCGATGGGCCGGCCGGCCTTGTTGAACTGAGCTTTGCCGGTGGCGGCACGGTCCGGCTTGGTGTTGAATGCCTTGAAGCACGGCTATCCGATCTGGGCGCTGCTTGGGCTGCGGTCGCCAAGCCCAAGCACGCTCTGGACTAAGGACACCCAATGCCTATTCGCCTTGATAGCGCCGATGCCGATTTCGAGCAGCAGTTTCAGCATCTCCTGGGCGGCAAACGCGAGGCGAGCGATGACGTCAACGCTACGGTAGCCGCTATCATCGCCGATGTGCGCGCGCGTGGCGATCAGGCCCTGGTCGAGCACACCAACAGATTTGACCGCTCAGGCGTCGGGCCGGAAACTCTGCGGATCACGGCGCAGGAAATTGCCGATGCTGCCGCCCACGTCAGCCAGGACGTTCGGGGCGCCCTGCAACTGGCCCATGATCGCATCTGGGCGCACCACGAAAAACAAAGACCTCTCGATCATATCTACACCGACCAGTTGGGCGTCACCCTGGGCAGCCGCTGGACGCCGGTCGACGCCGCCGGCATTTACGTCCCGGGGGGGCTGGCCTCCTATCCATCCTCCGTGCTGATGAACGCCGTGCCCGCCAGGGTCGCCGGGGTCGAGCGCATCGCCATGGTCGTGCCCACACCCAACGGGCAATTGAGCGCCGCTATCCTGGTGGCCGCGCAGATCGCCGGGGTCACCGAAATCTACCGTTGCGGCGGGGCCCAGGCCATCGCCGCCCTTGCCTATGGCACCCAGACCATAGCCAAGGTCGACAAGATCACCGGTCCGGGCAACGCCTATGTCGCGGCCGCCAAGCGCCAGGTCTTTGGCCAGGTCGGCATCGACATGATCGCCGGCCCCTCCGAAGTGCTGATCATTGCCGATGGCTCCGCCAACCCCGCCTGGGTGGCCGCCGATCTGATCGCCCAGGCCGAACACGGGAGCGGGGCGCAGTCCATTCTCGTTACCACCGAAAAGGGCCTGGCCGACGAAGTGGCATCTGAGGTCGACCGGCAATTGTCGCTGCTTCCCAAGCAGGCCATCGCCCGCGAGGGCTGGGACGAGTTTGGCGCCATCATCACCGTCGCCTCCCTGCACGAAGCCACAGGTCTGGCCAACCGCATCGCCTCCGAGCATGTGGAACTGGCGCTCAACGATCCGCAGTCCATCCTGGCGCTGATCCGGCATGCCGGAGCCATCTTTCTGGGCCACCACACCCCCGAGGCCATCGGCGATTATGTCGGCGGCTCCAATCACGTGCTGCCCACGGCGCGCTCGGCGCGCTTTGCCTCGGGTCTGGGCGTGCTCGATTTCATGAAGCGGACCTCTATTCTGGGGTGCGATCCGATGGCCCTTTCGGAGCTGAGCCGAGCGGCCGTGATTCTGTCCGAAGTCGAGGCGCTCGACGGCCATGGCCGCTCGATTTCCATCCGGCTCAACTCTTGAGCATATCGATGGCAACCAATGCGCCGGTTTCCGATACCGATCGCCTGGTCACCGTTACGCTGGACCCCAATACCATTACCTCGATCGATCCCGACGAGGTGCATGAATGGCGCATTGCCATTTACGACCTGCTGGAAAACAACAGCTTCCGCCCCGCGCGGGTTGCCGCCACCGGCCCCTTCGCGCTCCATATGTCGATCATCGGCAATTTCATCGTGCTCGATGTGCGCCATCCCGAAACCTTCCAGCCCATTGCCGCCCACTACTTGTCACTGACCCCGTTCCGCCGGCTGATCCGGGATTACTTCCGTATCCGGGACGCCTACTATGAGGCGATCCGTTCGGCCCAGCCGTTCCAGATCGA
>JAQGJI010000227.1 GCA_028290685.1 Devosia sp.
CAGCTGCCGCTTTGGCTGGCCGATCTTTATGCGCGCGAGGAACGCTTCACCGTACTTGCCAACGACCAGCAGGCGGTTGAAGACTTTATTTCGGCGCGGACTCGCGCTGCCTAGACGAGAAGGGAATAGGGCGGTCACGCGATCGCCTGGCCCAAGGAGAATTGTGTGAGCGTACAATCGACGACCCTGGACAATGGCATGGTGGTGCTCACCGATGACATGCCCCATCTGGAAAGTGCTTCGCTGGGCGTCTGGGTCAAGGCCGGCGCCCGTTCCGAGCGCAAGGCGGAACACGGTGTTTCCCACCTGCTCGAGCACATGGCATTCAAGGGTACCACCTCGCGCAATGCACTGCAGATTGCCGAAGCCATCGAAAATGTCGGTGGGGATCTGAATGCCGCGACCTCCATCGAGCACACCGGGTATTTTGCCCGAGTGCTGAAGGAAGATGTGGTGCTTGCTGCCGATATCCTCAGCGACATCCTGCAGAACTCCGTGTTCGATGAAGACGAGTTGACCCGCGAAAAGCAGGTGATCGTCCAGGAAATCGGGGCGGCGCGCGACAATCCCGACGATCACGTGTTCGATCTGTTCCAGGCTGCCGCCTTTCCCACCCAACCCATTGGCCGCACCATTCTGGGCACCGCGGATTCCGTGCGCGATTTCAATTCCGACATGGTGCGTAAATACATGAACCGGAACTATGTCGGCGGCCACATGGTCATGGCTGCGGCGGGCAATGTCGATCACGCCGGTCTGGTGGAAGTGGCACAGAGCCGCTTTGCCAATCTCAAGCCCAATGGCGCCCCCGCGCCCCAGCGTGCCGAGTACCAGGGCGGGGAGGAGCGCCTCCTGTCCGATCACGAACAGGCCCATATTGTCCTGGGTTTTGAAGGCCGGGCCTACAACGCGGACGGTTTTTACGCGGCGCAGGTACTGGCCTCAATCCTGGGCGGCGGCATGAGTTCGCGGCTGTTTCAGGAGGTGCGCGAAAAACGCGGCCTGTGCTATTCGGTCTACTCGTTTCACTGGGCCTTTGCCGATAGTGGCGTGTTCGGGGTTGCGGCGGCAACGGGGGAGAGCGAGGTGGCCGATCTTGTGCCGGTCGTGCTGGACGAGCTCAAGCGTGCCACCCAGTCGATCACCGAAGATGAGGTGATTCGCGTGCGTAACCAGATCCGTGCCGGTCTGTTGATGTCGCTGGAAAGCCCTTCGGCCCGAGCTGGTCAATTGGCCCGCCAGCAAATCCTGTGGGGCCGCCCCATTCCCATGCAAGAGACGGTGGACCGTATCAACGCCATCACTGCCCGGCGCGTGCAAGATATAGCCGAACAGATTTTCACCATGGGTACGCCGACCCTTGCTGGTATTGGCCCGATCGGCAACCTGGCCGATGTCGAAGCCATCGGCGATTACCTCAAGCCGTGACATGGCCGTGCCCTGGCCCTGGTCCGCACCAAATCCGCTGATCTGCCTGCAGGGCAAGCGGCTCCTGCTGCGCCTGCCGCAGATGATTGATTATGCACCCTGGTACAAGCTGCGCCAGGACAGCCGCGACTTTCTCAAGCCGTTCGAGCCGCGCTGGAGCGAAGCGGATCTGAGCCGCAGGGTGTTCGCCCTGCGTGTGCGCCGCGCCCGGCAAGAAGCCGAAGCGGGCAGCGATTACTCGTTCTTCGTGTTCACCCGGGAAGGCGATGCAGAGGTGCTGGTAGGGGGCGTCACCCTGTCCAATGTGCGTCGCCGCGCCGCCCAATTCGTCAATCTGGGCTACTGGATGGGTCAGCCTTTTGCGGGCAAGGGCATCATGACTGAGGCGGTGGCGTCCTGTTTGCCTTTCGTGTTTGATACGCTGGACCTTCACCGCATCCATGCCGCATTCCTGCCGGGCAACACCGCGTCACGTCGGGTGCTCGAAAAGAACGGATTTGTGGAAGAGGGATTCGCCGAAAAATACCTGCAGATCGATGGCCGCTGGGAAGATCATGTGCTGTTTGGCCTGACGCGCGAGCGCTATGAGAGCTTTCGTTATATCAAGCGGGGATAAGACGGCCGAAGGGTACCTGGCGCAGGCAGGATGATGTACTCTCGATGAACGTTGCCGATTGGCAACATGTGCTGAACCTTGTGGTAACCAACAATCCCCGTTACCAAGGTTTGCTCCCCCCAAGAGGATGCCGCCCGGCCATCATGATCGCGCCTGCGATGTGCTCGGTGTGCTGCCACAATGAAGCCTAGTGCAGGATATAATCGCCCCTGATGCGTCACCTTTTTGCACTCGCGATGTGTTTTGCGTTCGCCCTGGCGGCTCTTTCACAAGCTGCCGCTTTCGAGGTCATCTCCGTTCCCGAGGAGGTCAACGCCGTTAACTTGTCCGAGGTGATTGAAATTCAGCCCGGACCGGAAGGGCGTGTGCAACTCTCGACCGCACCGGGAGAGGATGGCATCATCCGGCGCATCGAGGTGCTCGCCTCCCAGCGGGGAACAACCCCTGATTTTGCATTGTTTGCCCTGCGCAACGAAAGCGACCAGCAGATCGAGCGCCTTCTGGTGGCGCCGTTCTTCCGCTTGCCGGGCTCGGGCATTTTCCAGCCTGACCTGGGCAACGACCGGTTGACCGCCCTGACGCCCAGCGCCGGTATCCGCCCGGTCCGTCTGGCCGACAGCGAGGCCGATGTGTTTGAGGTAACGCTTGACCCCGGCGCCACCGTTACCTTCGTTGCTGAACTGACATCGGGCACTTTGCCCGAACTCTACCTGTGGCAGCCCAATGCCTATCGCGACTATGTCAACTCCTTCACGCTGTTTCGGGGGGTGGTGCTGGGCGTTGCCTCACTGGCGGCCGTTTTCCTCACCATCATGTTCGTGGTTAAAGGACGCGGCGTTTTTCCCGCGACGGCAGCCTTTGCGTGGGCTGTCCTCGTTTATCTGCTGATCGATTTCGGCATCCTGGGACGCTTGCTGGGCCTGCCGGCGGGCAGCATGCAACCCCTGCGCGCGGCCGCCGAGGCCGGCTTGGCAACAACACTTGCCGGGTTCTTGTTCATCTATCTCAATCTGCACCGCTGGCACCTGCGCTTTGTGCATCTGGCGCTGGGGCTTGCCGCGCTGTTTCTGGCACTTTTTGCTTTTGCGTTCTTTCAACCGGCAATTGCTGCAAGCATTTCCCGGTTGGTGCTGGGGCTCCTGGGACTTTCCGGCTTCTTTCTGATCCTGCTGCTGGCGCTGCGAGGGTATGATCGGGCCGTGCTGCTGGTGCCTACCTGGATCATTTTCATTGCCTGGCTATTCTATGCCTGGCTGGTCGTATCGGGGCAGGTGTCCAACGATATTGCCCAGCCCGCCGTGGGCGGTGGCCTCGTACTCATCGTCATGTTGCTTGGGTTTACCGCCGTGCAACACGCCTTTTCGGAAGGGCAGGTGTCGATCGGCACGCTGTCCGAGGTCGAGCGCCGCGCCCTGGCGCTCACGGGCTCGGGCGATTTCGTGTTCGATTGGAACATCGAGCGCGACCGGGTGTCGGTCAGCGACGAATTGGCGACCCGGCTCGGCGAAAAGCGTGGTGCCCTGCGCGGCGCCATCAAGCGTTGGCTCGATCGCGTCCATCCCGATGACCGCGACCGCTTCCGCACCGCCTTCGACACTCTGGTGGAACTGCGCCGGGGCAAGGTATCGGCTGACATGCGCATTGCCGGCCATGACGGCAGCTATCGCTCCTTTCGCATGCGGGTGAAGCCGGTTATCGGCGGCGATGGACAAGTGAACCGCATCGTGGGCACGCTGCAGGACGTGACCGAAGATCGTGCCGCTCGTGAGCGCCTGCTGCACGACGCGGTGCATGACAGTCTGACAGGTCTGCCCAACCGCATGCTGTTCCTGGACCGGCTGGATCGCGCCCTGGTGCGCGCCCGCACCCCGGGAGGCACCAAGCCAGCCGTGTTCCTTATCGATATCGACCGCTTCATGGAGTTGGAGGAACGCATTGGGCACTCGGCGGCCGACTCCATGCTGCTGGCCATTTCCCGCCGCATCTCCCGCATCCTGCGCCCGCTCGATACCGTGGCGCGGGTCACCAGCGACCAGTTCGCCGTGATCCTGGCGTCGGAACAGGCTGCCGGAAAGATCGCTGAAACAGCCGAGCAGATCCGCAAGGCGCTCAAGGCTCCGTTCAACTTCGGGGATCGCGATCTGACCCTGACGGCGTCGATCGGCGTCACCATCTATGATGGTAACCCGGCGGAAGCCCCTGACGTGCTGCGCGATGCGGAACTGGCCATGTACTATGCCAAGCGTCTGGGGGGCGACCGCATCGAAGCGTATCGGGCGTCGACCCGTTCGATCGCCGCCTATAACCGCGCCAGTGAAGAAGATCTGGAGCGAGGCATGAAGCAGGGCGAACTGCATGTGCAGTTCCAACCGGTGATGGACATCCAGACCGGCCAGATGGCCGGCGCCGAAGCACTGATGCGCTGGGTTCACCCGACGCGCGGGACAGTCAACCCCGATGAGTTCGTCCCCCTGGCCGAGCGGTCCGGCCAGATCGAGAAACTAGGGCGCCTGGCCTTCGAGCAGGCCGCAGGTCAAGCCAAGGACTGGATCAACACCATCGGTCTGCCGGAAGATTTCTTTATCTCGATCAATCTCTCACCAAGCCAGTTAACAACTGAAACCCTGCTCAACGATATGCGCAACCTGGTGAGCCAGGACAAGAACCTGGCTCATCACCTCAAGCTCGAGATCACCGAAGCGCAGGTGATGACCAATCCGGAACACTCCGCCTATATGCTGCAGGCCCTGCGCGATCTCGGCCTTGGCCTGGCACTGGATGACTTCGGAACAGGACACTCATCGCTCAGCTACCTGCACCGTTTCCCGTTCGACACCATCAAGAGTCCCCAACCTTTTGTTAACATGGGCCAGGACAACGGCATGGCGCATACCCAGGCTCCGATCATCCGCTCCATCGTGGCGCTGGCGTCCGATCTGGACTTGATGGTCATCGCCGAAGGCGTCGAAACGCTGGACGAAATTGAGCGCCTGCGCCAGCTTAACTGCCGCTATGCGCAAGGCTTTGCCTTTGGAGCAGCCATGACTGGAATTGAGTTCGGCAAGAAATTGAGTGCGCAGGTAACGCGCTAGAGGATGCTGTTCTCCCTAAGGATGCAGGGAGAGGGCGCTTTCAGGCATGGCCTGCATCCGGGCTCAAGCTTGCCCGCGTGATGTGCAGACTGGCCAGCGCCGCCTCGTAGCGCTTTTCCACAGGCGTATCGAACAGCAATTCGCGCGAGAACGGGGCCGTCAGCCAGCCGTTGCGGGCGATCTCATCTTCCAGTTGGCCAGCGCTCCAGCCGCAGCACCCCAGCGCAAAAAACGACGCCTTGGGCGCGGGGCCGAATGCCATGGCCTTGAGGATATCCAGCGTTGCCGTCAGGCAAATGCCATCGCCGACCGGGTAGCTGTTGCCGCTTGAATAGTCGGAGGAATGCAGCACAAAACCGCGCCCTTTTTCAACCGGCCCGCCCCGCATCACGGTGCGCTCGCGAATTGCGGCGGGCAATCTGATCACCGCGTCCGGATCTCCGAGATCGAGTTCTTCCAAAATGTCGGCAAAGCGCAGATCGGCCAATTCACGATTGACAACGAGGCCCATCGCTCCTTCGTCCCCATGGCCAACGACCAGGATCACGCTTTGGGCGAAGTTCTCATCCACCATATCGGGCATGGCGATAAGGAATTGTCCTTCAAGTGAGTTCATGGTGAGCAATGTAAGACGCTGTGCCGCTGCTGCCAAGACGTCAGAAATGCCGGGATGCATCACGAAGGCCTGATGGCGTGTCAGCTATTTCTTCACCTCGCCCTGCGTTAATGGCACGTCCATGCATATAGCGTCCGCCTTGACCCTGCTGAGCCTGATCGCGTTACCCTCTTATGGGGGCGAAACGCCATGGCAAGAGATCGCTCCGGGGGTGCAATTGCGCCTGATCAGTGCCGGCAAGATCAACCCCGACGGCAAGACCCTGATCGGCCTCGAAATCAACATGCCCGCCAACACCAAAACCTACTGGCGCGTTCCCGGCGACACGGGCCTGCTTACCGAACTCGACTTCACCGGCTCTGCAGGTGTGATGGGGCACACTATTCATTGGCCCTTTCCAACACGCGACCACACCGGCGATGTCCTGGACTACGTTTATTACGGGCCAACCGTCTTGCCGGTCGAGCTTGATCTGGCTGGCGCCGCACATCTTGAACTCTCTGCACTCCTGGGTATCTGCTCGGATATCTGCATCCCGGCCCAAGCCCGTTTCTCCCTGCCGCTCACGGGTGGCAAGCCGGACATGGCCAATACCGTGCGCTTGAAACAGGCTATGGCGAAGGTCCCCATTCCATGGCCGGCGGGGCAGGAAGGGTTTGGCGCAGTGTCCTACGAGCCGGGCGACAATCTGTTGCATGTGTCCGTAAACACTTCAGCCATCGATTTGTCCTCCCTGATCGTCACCACCGCATCGGGTGAACCGCTGCTCGGAACGCCGCAAAAAAGCCCGGAACCAAACCTAGTCACCGTGCCGATTGTGGCTGAAACGAGCGAGATCGATTGGAAAGACCAAACCATTCAGTTCACATTCATGACCGATTTGGGAGCCTATGAGGCTACGGGCGCAGTCAATGAGCCGGTGGCTGAACAATGAGCAAGAGGGGAAAGACCGTTGGGGTCTTGTTTGCGGCGGCAAAGCCGCCTATCCCCCAAATGCGGACGAATGGGCAAGGGCAGCAATGTGCTGCCCGATACTGGCAATAATCACAGGGCAAACCAAGACATGATCGACCGGGGCAGCCGAATTCCGTCCGTCAAGACCAAGCTGATAACCGCTGATGATACGGCCACCACCACGAGCGATGCCGTCCTTGGCTCCGGGCTGGTCGTGTTTTTCGCGGTGCCCGGTGCGTTTACCCCCACCTGCCATGTCAATCACCTGCCTGGCTTTGTGGCCAATGCTTCCAAGCTGCGCGCTGCGGGCGTTGATCGCATCGTATGTGCCTCGGTCAATGATGCGCACGTGATGAAGGCTTGGGCCGAGGCTTCGGACGCCTTGGGCAAAATCGATTTCCTGGCTGACGGGAATGCCGAACTGGCTGATGCTATGGGGTTGTGCAAGGACATGTCCGAGAGCGGCATGGGCAAGCGCTTCACACGCTTTGCTGCTGTGGTGCGCAATGGCGTGGTCCAGCATGTGTTCCTCGAAGATGCGCCGGGTGTTGCGGCAACGGGTGCCCCGGCGATTCTGATGGCACTCGAAACTGTCCAAGCGTAGTCTGCGTCAGGAGTTGCTTATGACCACCACCATTTCTTGGACGCTGCGCCTGTCCGTCACGACCCTTGGCGCTCTGTTGTTGACAGGGTGCTCCATGGGTGGGTTGATGGGCGGTGGCAGTACTGCCCAGACCCAAACTCTGCAAAACGCCACGGCAACTCCGGCCGCCATCGCTCAGGCGCAGACCAGCGCCTTGCCTGTTATCGCAACCCAGTGCCCGCCGATCCGCGTCCGCCCCGGCAGCGAGGCCATGTTCTACTACGGCTCGGGCCGCACAGGGGACGCCAAAGCCTTGCAATACCAAGGGGTCATTGATGAGACCTCGCGCAATTGCGTGGTGTCGAATGGATTGATCACGGTCAATATGGGCGTGGTCGGCCGGGTACTGCTCGGCCCCCAGGGCAACCAGAGTTCGGTCAACGCGCCGATCCGCTTTGCCGTCGAACGGGACGGGCAAGCCATCTTCTCGGAAAAATACACCATTCCGGTCGCCGTTACCGCACCGGCGCGCTCGGCCGAGTTCGTCAAGGTCATCGAGAATGTGCAGGTGCCGTATTTGGGTGGTGAGGAGATCACCATCTGGGTCGGCTTCGATACACGGGGGTAGGGCGGCTAACCCGTTCTACGTAACGTGTCACCCCGGGCTCGGCCCGGGGGCTGTCGTAAGGCGAGATGACATCGAGCCTGTTGGATCGACCGAGCGCAACGCCTACTCCGCTGCCTTGAGCGTCTCCACCGGCCGCTCCCACTTCAGTATCGGGGAGCGGGCGGCCCGCGTTTCATCCAGCCGTCGCCGGGGCGCCTTGCTTGGCGCAGATGTGAACCGTTCCTTGTTTCCGGCCTTGGCATCTGCCGCCAGCTCTTCCATGACGTCGCAAAAGCGATCCAGTGTCTGCTTGCTTTCGCTTTCCGTCGGTTCGATCAGCATCGCCCCATGGACAACCAGCGGAAAATACATCGTCATGGGGTGAAAACCCTCATCGATGAGCGCCTTGGCAAAATCGAGCGTAGTGACGCCGGTGCCCGCCAGGAAACTGTCGTCAAACAGCGCCTCATGCATGGTCGGGTAATCTCCGAATGGCACTGAAAAGGCGTGTTGAAGACGGGCCTTGATGTAGTTGGCGTTCAGCACTGCATCCTGCGCTGCCTGCGCCAGGCCGTCCCCGCCGTGGCTGAGCATATAGGTTAGTGCCCGCACATACATGCCCATTTGACCCTGGAAAGCGGTTACTCGGCCCAGCGCCCCCGCTTCGGTGTGCTCAACCAACGCCAGGCCGTTCTGGCCCTTGCGCACGAACGGCACTGGCGCAAACGGCGCCAGTGCTGCCGACAGCACCACCGGGCCGGCCCCCGGGCCACCGCCGCCATGCGGGGTCGAGAAGGTCTTGTGCAGATTGATGTGCATGGCGTCGATGCCCAGATCGCCCGGCCGCACCACGCCCATGATGGCGTTGAAATTAGCGCCGTCGCAGTAAAAGAATGCACCAGCCGCATGCACAGCCTGGGCAATCTCGATCACCTGCGGCTCGAACAGCCCGCAGGTGTTGGGATTGGTCAACATGATCGCCGCCACTTCGGGCGACAGGGCATCCTTTACCGCCTGCACATCGACAGTGCCGTCAGGACGCGCGGGGATTGGCTTAACCGAATAGCCCAGGAAAGCGGCCGTTGCCGGATTGGTGCCATGGGCGCTTTCGGGCACCAGCACGATGGTGCGGTGGCTTTGCCCGGCAGCATGCTGCGCCGCCTTGATCGCCATCATGCCCAGCAGTTCGCCGTGCGCACCAGCCTTGGGTGTCAAGGCAACGGCGGCCGTATTGGTGAGGGTCATCAGCCAGTGCGACAACTCTTCCATCAACTCCAGCGCGCCCTGTACGGTTGAAACCGGCTGCAGCGGATGGATATCGCTGAAGCCCGGCAGGCGGGCCATTTTTTCATTGAGGCGGGGATTGTGCTTCATGGTGCACGAGCCCAGTGGATACATGCCGCTGTCGATCGAATGGTTGAGCCGGCTCATCCGCACGTAATGGCGCATTGCTTCAGGCTCGGTCAGGCCTGCCAGATCCAGCGGAGTCTTGCGCTCGTAGCCGCCAAGCCGGTCGGTCGAGATCTCGACGTCAGGCAAATCGACGCCAGAATGTTCCGTATCGCCAATTTCAAACAACAAGGGCTCATTGGGCAAAAGCGCCGAGCCCGCCTCTGCGGCGGCATAACTGGAATGGCCGACACCGGTCGGGCGGCCTTGATTGTTCATGCTCATTGCAGTTCCTCCGTCAGCGCGGCGCAGAGTGTGGCGATGTCACGATCGGTCGTGAGTTCCGTGGCTGCCAGCACGATCAGATTGTCGACCGATGCGTCATTGGGCTCCAACCGGCTGACGGGGACACCGGCCAGGATGCCGCGCGCCGCAAGCCGCTCGATAAGGTCCACCGCTGGCTGGCTGGTCCGCACGGTCATTTCATTGAAGAAAGTGCTGTTCAGCAGCTCCACCCCTGGCACTGCAGCGAGCGCATCCGCCAGTTTGCACGCGTTTGCGTGATTGAGCCGGGCCAACCGGGTGAAGCCCGCCTCGCCCAAAAGCGCCATGTGGATCGAGAACGCCAGCGCACACAGCCCGGAATTGGTGCAGATATTGCTCGTCGCCTTCTCGCGTCGGATATGCTGCTCACGCGTCGAGAGTGTCAGAACGAAACCCCGCTGCCCCTGTGCATCGACCGTTTCGCCGCACAGGCGCCCGGGCATCTGGCGAACAAACTCCTTGCGGGTTGCCATCAGTCCCAGATAGGGCCCGCCGAAATTGAGCGCATTGCCGATCGACTGCCCCTCGGCCACAACGATATCGGCCCCGAGCGCACCGGGTGCCTCCAGAAGGCCCAGCGACACAATCTCGGTTATCACCACGATCAGCAGCGCGCCCCTGGCATGCGCTGCATCGGCCGCTGCTTGTAGATTGCGCAGATGGCCGTAAAAATCGGGCGTTTGCACCACGATGGCGGCGGTTTGCTCGTCGATGTGATCCAGGATATCGCCCTGGCCTTCAGGCGAAGCGCCCAGGCACACGAGGTCCGCATCGTCTTTCAGATAGGCGCGCACCACGTCGCGATAATGGGGGTGCAGCCCACCCGACAGTACGACTTTGCTGCGCTTGGTCAGCCGGCGGGCCATCAACACCGCTTCGGCGGTGCCGGTTGAGCCGTCATACAGGGAGGCATTGGCCACATCCATGCCGGTGAGCTTGGCCACCTGGGTCTGGAACTCGAACAGCATCTGCAGCGTGCCCTGCGAGATTTCAGGCTGATAGGGCGTATAGGCCGTTAGGAACTCGGAGCGCTGGATCAGATGATCCACCGTTGCGGGTACGTGGTGCCGGTAGGCCCCTGCGCCCAAGAAGAACGGGCCGTCGGCGCCTGCGTGGTTCTTGGCCGCCAGCGCCTTCATGTGCGCTTCCACGAGGAACTCGGGGCTGTGGGCCGGCAGACCCAGATCGAATGTCTTGAGTGCCTGTGCGGGAACCGCGCTGAACAAGGCATCGATATTGGCTGCGCCGATTACACCGAGCATTTCGGCACGTTCGGCATCGGAGTGGGGGAGATAGCGCATGGACTGTTCCAGACTTCAAGTTCGTGGCGGCGTTGCCCAACCCTGGCCCTCCCCGCAAGGGGGATGTCACATCGCGGCCCTGGCACTCTGCTGCCAGGATACCGTGCTCCTCCTCCCTTTGCGGGCAAGGCAGGGCAGGGGGCTTTTCCTACTTCGTCAAATCAGCATAGGCCGCATCATCGAGCAGGCCGTCGATCTCACCAGCATCGGCAATCTCGACCTTGTAAATCCATCCGCCGGCTTCCGGGTCGCTGTTGATCAGTCCCGGCTCCCCACTCAGCGCCGTATTGACTTCGGTTACCGTGCCGGACACCGGCGCATAGATCTCCGATGCCGCCTTGACCGATTCCACGACTGCCGCTTCCTCGCCTTTCTTGAGCACCTTGCCGATAGCGGGCAGGTCCACAAAAACGATGTCTCCGAGCGCCTCCTGAGCATAGGGCGTGATGCCGACGATTCCGGTGGCCCCCTCGACGCGGATATATTCGTGTTCCGGGGTGAACTTGGTGGTCATGAAAGGCCTCTCAACTGGCTTTTGGCTTGCGAAAATAACGATGTGGCACGAAGGGCGTTGGCACCACTTCAGCCGTCTGGGTGCGGCCGCGCACCGACACCTGCACCTTTGTGCCCGGCGCGGAATACGCGGGCGGCACGAAACCAAGCGCAATGGCCTTGCCCAGCGACGGCGCAAAGCCGCCGCTAGTAACAATACCGATAGCCCCACGCGCGGCATCGACAATCTCGGCACCTTCGCGTGCCGGAGCACCCTCCACGATAAGCCCGACCCGGACGCGGCTAACCGCGCCTGCGCGCTCGGCCAGAATGCGCTGCGCGCCCGGGAAGTCGCTCGCCTCCCGGCGCCGCTTGGAGACCGCAAAACCCAGATCAGCTTCGATGGGTGATATCGTTGAATTCAGATCATGCCCGTAAAGCGGCAGCGCCGCCTCCAGCCGCAGGCTGTCGCGGGCGCCCAACCCGATCGGCTTGACCCGATTATCGGCCAGCAGCGCGTCCCACAGCCGAGGCCCGGATTGGGCCGAACACAAGATCTCGAAGCCATCCTCGCCCGTATAGCCTGAGCGCGAGACCACCAGCGTGTTGCCCGCCCATTGATACGAGCCACATTGCATGAACCCCAGCTCGGCAGCCCCCGGGACAACATGAGCCATGACATTGACCGCCTCGGGTCCCTGCAAAGCAAGCAGCGCGCCATCGTCGGCTCTGTGCAAGTGCGCACGCTCGCCCGCCGCTGCCTGGATCAGCGCGAAATCCGCGTCCTTGCTGCCTGCATTGACCACGATATAGAGCGAGCCGGCCTGCAGCGGCGAGCGCGCCACCATCAGATCGTCGATCACCCCGCCATGCTTGTTGAGCAGGAGCGTGTAGCGTACCTGTCCCGGCTTTAAACCGTTGATATCGCCACAGACCAGGGGCTCGATAATCGCGGCAATAGCGGCATGGTCCGCCTCGGCATCTCCGCTGGCATGGGCGAGGGTGATATAGCTCGGCCCCATATGCGACACATCGAACAGCCCGGCTTGCTCGCGCGTCCATTTATGCTCGGCCATGATCCCGGTGGGATATTGCACCGGCAGCTCGTAGCCCCCAAACGGTACCATGCGGCCACCTGCGGCGCGGTGGCGCTCCCAAAGCGGCGTGGTCTTGAGCGCGTCAGCTGAGGATTGGGCCATCAACACTTCCTGGAACATGAACAAGGCGGCACATGGACACTCACCTTGCGGCGGCGTCCCATGCCCCCTCTGTCCTTCTCACCTGAGAGATTTCCCGCCTGAAAGCGGTTGCTCCTTCGGTGGGACCGTGCAGCTTGCCGGTCCGCTTTCCAGAGTTTTCGGCCGATTGCGGTCCTTTTGCCTGAGAGTTTCCGGGGCGGTTGCTCCTTCGGCGCTGGAGAAAAACCAGTCTCTCCCGCAGTCGGCGCCACCATGGTGGAGATTTCAGCCGGCGTCAATCGTTCTGCACGTCCTTACCTTTTCCCGTTGCCAGGCGAGGAGCGCGATGGGGGACAAGCGTTGCCTCTGCCTGTCGGGCGAGGCGGGCGCAGCACGTGTGCCGCAAAATTCTGCCGGGTGTCGAGCAAGCTTGAACAATAAAGGCGGACCCTGGGGCCCGCCTTTGCATCTCGATGCTGAGTCGAATTCTAATTCAGCTTGCTGCCCACATCGGCAATAGCACGATCAACGATCTGGCCACCTCTGCGGCTCATTTCGTCGGTCAGCACCAGCCGGGCAGCCTCGATGGCGACGTCGGCGGAACGGGCACGCACTTCCGCCACTGCCTGGGCTTCGGCTTGCGCAATCTTGTCTTCCACCGCGCGGGTTCGGCGCGCGACCAGATCGGCGAGCGCGACCTGTGCCCCGGCCGTCAAGCGGCTTGCTTCTTCCTGGGCAGCCGCGATGATCCCCGCTGCCTCGTCTTCAGCTGCAGCGCGCTTGTGCTCATACTCGACCAGCAGCGCAGCAGCCTCCTCGCGCAGCGTTTTGGCCTTGGCCAGATCGTCGGCGATTTTCTGGATCTGCTTGTCCAGCAGGCCGCCAACAATCCTGGGGATTCCGAAGTAAACCATCAGGCCAAGGAATATGACCAGAGCCACCAGAGCGTAGAATGAATTATCGAGCCATTCCATTCCCGGTTACTCCTTGGCCTTGGCAACCGCAGCGCGGACGCTGTCGGTCGAAACGTCGCCCACCAACTGGGTAACGACTGTCTGTGCTGTTTCCGTAGCGATCTCGCCTACATGCGTGAGCGCCTCGGCCTTGGTGCCGGCAATGCGGGCCTCCGCGGCAGAAACCTTGGCGGTCAAATCGGCTTCGACGGCGTTACGCTTGGCAGCCAGGTCAGCCTGAATGGTCTCGCGGGTCTGGCTGGCGATGCCTTGGGCCTTGGCCTTGGCCGCAGCCAAGGCCGCTTCATAGGCAGCAATGGCCGCATCGGTTTTCTGACGCGAAGCATCGGCTGCCGCCAGATCGGCGTCGATGATGCCTTTGCGATTTTCCAGGATGCCGCCGATGCGGGGCAGGGCGACCCTGCTCATCAGCAGGTAAAGCGCGCCAAAGGTCAGGGCGAGCCACAGCAGTTGCGATGGAAAGGTTGCAGGATCAAACGGCGGGAACACACCCGAATCATGCTCGCCCCCATGGGCTTCCGTAGTGGCATGAGTTTCAGCAGTCGGATCGGCGTGGATCGCATCGACGGCGTGGTCAACGCCTTCAACGTTCGCTTCGGCCGGTGCAGCCGCTTCTTGGGCGTAGGCTTGCGTTACCATCAGGTGAGGTTCCGTTAATGGCGGTCAGCCGGCAACAAGCCGGATGGAAAGACGCAGCCGGAAATTCCCGGCTGCGCGAGCATGGTAATCGCTGTCTGTCTTAGACGACGAAGAGCAGGATCAGGGCGACCAGGAACGAGAAAATGCCCAGAGCTTCAGTCACGGCGAAGCCGAAAATCAGATTGCCGACCTGGCTTGGAGCGGCAGAGGGGTTGCGCAGTGCGCCCGTCAGGAAGTTCGAGAAGATGCTCGACACGCCGAGGGCGGCGCCAGCCATGCCCAGGGTTGCAATACCAGCACCGATGTACTTTGCGGCTTCGGCTTCCATTTCAGTTGTCCTTTCAATGACAAGATCGTTTCGGCGTCAACGCCGGGGTGGGGCTCAAC